>QHBQ01000111.1 GCA_003243865.1 Candidatus Chloroheliales bacterium
GAGGACAAGCTGCGGCTGATGAGCGAGAGCATTCGCGGCGAGGGCGGGCGGGTCTGGACCTACAAGGACGGCCAGCCCTGGTACTTCCTCGAAGAGTGGTATCCCAAGTATGGCAACCTGGTGCCGCGCGATATTGCCACCCGCGCCATCTTCAAGGTGGTGACGGAGATGGGCCTGGGGGTGGACGGCCAACGCCAGGTCTACCTCGATGTCAGCCACCTCGACCCGCATATGCTGGAAAGCAAGCTCGGTGGGGTAATCAGCCTCTACGAGAAGTTCGTCGGCGACGACCCCAAGAAGGTGCCGATGCGCGTCTTCCCCGCCGTCCATTACTCGATGGGCGGCATCTGGGTGGACTTCAACCAGCAGACCAGCATCCCCGGCCTGTTCGCGGCGGGCGAGTGCGACTTCAGCATCCATGGCGCCAACCGCCTGGGCGCGAACTCGCTACTCTCCTGTATCTCCGGCGGCTTCATCGCTGGCCCCAACGCCGTCACCTATGCCAAGAACGCAGGCAAGAGCGCCGCAGCGGTCAGCAGCGTGACCCTCGACGCAGCGGTGAAGCGCGAACAGGATAAGGTTGACCAGCTGATGAAGATGGAAGGGCCGGAGAACCCCTACCAGATGCACAAGGAACTGGGCGAACTGATGACCGACAACGTCACCATCGTGCGCTACAATGACAAGCTGAAGCAGACCGACCAGCGGCTGCAGGAGATGATCGAGCGTTATCGCACCCGCATCCACGTCCCCGACCGCTCCAACTACGCCAACCAGGCGCTGGCCTTCACCCGCCAGTTGTGGAATATGCTGGTGCTGGCCCGCACCATCACCGTCGGCGCACTGCTGCGCGACGAGTCGCGCGGCGCTCACTACAAGCCCGACTTCCCCGAGCGCGACGACACCAACTTCCTGAAGACCACCTATGCCCTCTACGACCCGAACACCACCGACCCGATTATCAGCTATCGTGAGGTAGACATCAGCCTGATCCCGCCGCGCAAGCGCAGCTACGGCAGCGACGATGCCGCCAAGCCCGCCACGACCACAACTGCGTCAGCCAACGGCAGCGTTCCTCATATAGTCAGCACGGTGGGCGCAACCGCCAACGGCGCTCACGCTGATGGCGCAACTTCCCCCACCTCCGTCGAGCCGAACAGCCCCTACGCTGAGGCCGGCCAAACCTCCTCCGACCCAATCACTCGCGCCACCTCCACCGACCCGGCCACCACCGTCGGCCCGGTGCCGGATGCTAACACCGCCATCGCCCTGCCTAACGTCGGCGGCAACCTCGCCGAGGCGACCGAGGCCGAGCAGAACGAGCAGCGGGCGCTGAAGAAGTAGCTTATAGCTCCCTCTCCCCGCCGGGGGAGAGGGTTGGGGTGAGGGCTAGCTAGAGAGGATAAATCAATGGCAACCCAAACTTACACTTTTACTGCAGTGGTAAACTGGCAAGGAGACCACTACGACGCCTTTGGGGTCGAGTTCCCGATCGGCGGTAAAGGCGCAACCATCAGCGAGGTTATTGAGGCGCTGCGCGAGGAAGCCAAAGAGTTCCTGGCTGAAGGTGAGCAGCCCAACTACGTTGAGCCAATTGTTGAGCCTTTTGAGATTAGCGTTCAGGACAGCGATGGTACGATGCGGAATTACCGCTTCGATGCGGTGTTGTATGAGGAAGATGGAGGCTATTGCTCCTTCTGCCCTGAAGTTGGTACCGCTAGTTGCGGCGATGATTTCGACGATGCCATGTATATGATCAAGGATGCAACCGAGCTTACGTTGCAAGACAGCCCGCCGCCAAACTATGGTAAACCTGAGATCATCAAGTATCAGCTAACCTTCAGCCCGGCAGGGTTGGTCAATGCCTAATCTGCCCCGTACCTCTGGTAAGGAAGTGCTGCGCGGGCTGGCAGAGCTAAACTGTATAGTTCTGCGGCAAACGGGCAGCCATGTACGAGTAGAGCGTCATAAAGGCGATAGGATGCTGCTCTCTACTGTACCGCTGCATAAAACCGTACCAGTTGGAACCTTGGCGAAGATACTACGCGACCTTGAGATTACGCCGGAAGAGTTCATCGCAGCGCTGAAAGGATAGACTTATGCCAACGAAAACCTATACCTTCACCGCAGTGGTGAACCAGCAGGGTGGCGAATACTACGCCTTCTGCCCAGAAGAGTGTACTGATGCTACGGGTGGCACAGCGGAAGAGGCTCTAACCAACTTGAAGCAAGCCACTCAGCTTCAACTTGAGGAAGAGAAGGTGCTATCAGGTCATACCCGCCCATCGCTAACTTCCGCTGAGTTTACGGTAAAAATGGCAGACGGCCCCGATCGAACTTACACTTATGATGTGGTTGTCCACCAGGAGCATGGCTTGTACGTGGTTTTCTGCCCGGAACTGGGCATCAACGACCAGGGCGGTAGCATCGAGGGGGCGTTGGCAATGCTGAAAGAAGGCGGTGAGCTTCTGCTAGCGGATGATCCGCCGCCAGGTTATGGCAAGCCGTCGCTCTCCCGCTTCGAGGTTGTAAGCGATAAGGTAAAAGGTATCCAGGCCGAGCCAGAGCTGGAAGGTGATGAACTGATGCCCGGCGTGCTAATGGGTATTCTGCGGCAGGCTAGGATTCCGCTTGAAGACTTCGTTGCTGCACTGGAAAGCAGTGAAGACCAGCCAGCGGATTAAGTTCAACGGAGAAGCGGAGAAAACGGACGAGCCAGCGGACTTGAAAGCGGACAAGCGGACAAAACAGATGTAGGGGCGCATGGCATACGCCCTCGTGAAGCGCCAGTTACATTGCCATCGGCGCAAATACCAAATCCGGTTATCCGTTTTAACAATCCGGTGGCTGGTCGCCCCCAGCCGCAACGCAGCGGCACAAGGAGAACCCAACCCATGTCACAAGCACAACCCAACCACGACGGCAACGCTGCCGCCACTGCCCCTCGCCCACAGAACGTCGAGGGCCGCACCATCCGCCTACGGGTCAAGCGCCAGGACCGGCCCGCCAGCCAGGGCGACCCCAACATCCGCTGGGAGGAGTTCGTCATCCCCTACAAGCCGAACATGAACGTCATATCCTGCCTGATGGAGATCCAGCGCAACCCGGTGGATGTCAATGGCAAGGCGGTCAACCCAATTGCCTGGGATAGCAACTGCCTCGAAGAGGTGTGCGGCTCATGCACGGTAGTGGTCAATGGCAAGGCGCGGCAGGCGTGTTCCACTCTGATTGACAAGCTGAACCAGCCGATCACCATCGAGCCGATGAAGAGCTTCACCGTCATCCGCGACCTGATGGTGGACCGCCAGCGGATGTTCGAGGCGCTCAAGAAGGTCAAGGCCTGGATCCCGCTGGATGGCACCTATGACCTCGGCCCCGGCCCCAAGATGAGCGCAGAGACGGCAGAGATCCGCTACATCGAGTCCACTTGCATGACCTGCGGCGCTTGTCTCGAAGTCTGTCCCAACTTTAGCGAGGAGTCGCCGTTCATCGGCGCGTTCGCCATCAACCAGGTGCGCCTGTTCAACTCCCACCCCACCGGCGCGTTGAACAAGAATGAGCGGCTCGAAGCGCTGATGGGCGAAGGGGGCATCGCCTACTGCGGCAACAGCCAGAACTGCGTCCGTGCCTGCCCCAAGGAGATACCCCTTACCGACAGCATCGCCGAGATGAATGCCCAGGTCAATAAATACGCGCTGATGAAGCTGTTCAAGCGCTAGAATATACTCCGTAGGGGCGCACTGACGTGCGCCTTGTTGGGATAAGCTAGAAGGGGCAGCAGATGAGCGCCAGCGCGGCGTGGCTAATTGATGTAGGTTACTTAGTGAAGGCAAGCAAAGGGCGGTTCAAACTCGATTACGTTGAAGCCGGGCGGTTCATCAAGCGTAAATGCGGGCCGACCCACATCTATCTATTCAATGGCTACGACCCCACGCACGGAGTGGAGCAGGAGTTGCAGTATTTCTACGATACGATGAAGCGACACGGGATGCAGGTGCGCCTCCACCCGATGCAGCCTGACGCCGAGGGCATCTATCGCCCGCGGCGGGTGGATGTTGACCTCAGCGCCCACCTCGTCTGGCAGGCGAGCATCCCGGAATTGCAGACGGTGGTGCTTACCACCGGCGACCAGGATTTCGTTCCGGCAGTCGAACTGGCGCGCCGCGAGTACGATAAAAGAGTTATCCTCTTCACCTACCGCGCCATGGTAAACCGCGACCTGGTGGTCGCTGCCAGCGAGCGGTGGCAGTTCGAGGGCGAGGAAGACCAGGTGGCGCGCAAGTGTAAAGGGGGAAAGCATGGATTTGCCGGAGCTAGAACGCGAAGAGAGTCTTGACCCCGATGACTGGGCGGTGATGCGCGAACTGGGCCATCGCATGGTGGACGACATGATGAACTATCTAGCGACGGTGCGCGAGCGTCCCGTCTGGCAACCGATCCCCGCAGAGGTCAAGGCCCAGTTCAAGCAGCCTATGCCACAGGAGGCGCAAGGTGCGGAGCAGGCTTACGCTGAGTTCCTCGATCAGATTCTGCCCTACCCGCTGGGCAACATCCACCCCCGTTTCTGGGGCTGGGTGATTGGCACCGGCACGCCGCTGGGGGCATTGTCCGAGATGCTCGCCGCCACGATGAACCCGAACGTGGGTGGTGGCGAACACATCGCCAACTACGTTGAGGCCCAAGTGCTGGACTGGTGCAAGCAGATGCTCGGCTACCCGATAGCTGCCAGCGGCATCCTGGTCAGCGGCGGCTCAATGGCGAACCTGGTTGGCCTCACGGTTGCCCGCAACACGAAGGGGTTCGACATCCGCGAACTGGGATTGCAAGCCGCGCCACGCAAGCTGGTTCTCTATGGCTCGGTGGAGATGCACAGCAGCGTGCAAAAGGCGGTCGAACTGCTGGGCCTCGGCAACGAGGCGCTTCGCAAGATGCCGGTCAACACCCACTTCGAGATTGATGTTGACGCGCTGGAGGCGGCCATCGCCGCCGACAAGGCGGCAGGCCACCAACCGTTCTGCATCGTCGGCAACGCTGGCACAGTTAATACCGGCGCGATGGATGACTTGAACCACCTGGCTGACATCTGCCAGCGTGATGGGCTGTGGTTCCACGTTGACGGGGCGTTCGGCGCGTTGGCCGCGCTGTCGCCCAGGCTACGCCCCCGCCTAGCGGGCATGGAGCGGGCCGACTCGCTAGCGTTCGACCTACACAAATGGATGTATATGCCCTATGAAGTGGGCTGCATCCTGGTACGCAATGAAGAAGCCCACCGCCGCACCTTCTCTCTCACCCCCGCCTATTTGGCCCACGACCAGCGGGGCATAGCCGCCGGCTCACTCTGGTTCAGCGATTATGGCATCCAACTGTCGCGCGGCTTCCGCGCCCTCAAGGTGTGGATGAGCATCAAGGAACATGGGCTGAACAAGTACGCGCGCATGATCGAGCAGAACGTGGCGCAATGCCGCTATCTCGCCCTCCTGATCGAAACGCAACCGGAGCTTGAGCTACTCGCGCCAGTGGCGCTGAATATTGTCTGCTTCCGTTTCGTCGCCCCAGGCTTCAGTGACGAGCAACTTAACATGCTGAACAAGGAGTTGATGATCCGGCTTCAGGAAGCGGGCATCGCGGGGCCGAGTAGCACCACGTTGAACGGCAGGTTCGCAATCAGGGTGGCGAACACCAACCAGCGCAGCCGCCGTGAGGATTTCGACCTGCTGGTACGCGAGGTGTTGCGCATCGGCAACAAGCTGGCGCAAGGATTAACGTTGAACGATGATTGATGAATACCCTAGGGGCGCACTGACGTGCGCCCTTTCTGATTCTTCCCCAATTTCTCCAATTTTCCAAAATCGGAATCGAAACCCCAACAAACCCCAACATTTCGCCAACCCCCGCCTGTACAATTATGGTGCTTGAGCCTCACTGCCATATGACCGTCGAGCGAGGCGACAGCCTTATCTTCAAACCATTCACTGCGCCTTCACCACAAGGCGGAAAGGATAATACTATCATGGCGACACTGGGTATCGCCGTTCCGTTGCTACCCGGCAAGACTCAAACGTGGCTTGAGGTTGCCGCGCAGATAAACGGACCCCGGCGGAAAGAAATGGATGAGTTCCACAAGCGTGTGGGAATCACCACCGAAAACTGGTACCTGCAACAAACCCCACAGGGGGACCTGATTGTCCTCTACCTCGAAGGAAACATTCCTCAGTGCTTTGAGGAGCTGGCTAAGTCTGATCACCCCTTCGACCTGTGGCTGAAGCAGGTATGGCTGGACACCGAGGGCATTGACTTCGGTAAACCCCTTCCCGCCCCTCCACCTGATGTTATCTACGAGTCGAGCGCAAGCTAGTACGTACATCTTTGCGGGGGGATCGACCCGCGTTGAACACCCAATCTATTTCTAAAAAGGAGACCAACCATGGACGTTATTTCCCTGCTGCGGGTGCAGCTTCAGTCGGCGGCCCAGTATCTGGAGGGTACGATGACCGATGTTACCCCGGAGATGGCCCAGCAACTGCCGCCGGGCAACGCACACACCATCGCGGGCTATTATGCCCACTACGTTATCAATACTGACCTGCTCATCAACGCAGTGATGAAGGGCGGTGCCCCGCTATTCGCCACCACCTGGGCGGGGCGCACCGGCGCAAGTGAACCGCTACCCAACATGGATGCTAACTGGTCGAAGAACCACGAGAACTGGGCGCGCAGCGTCAAGGTTGACCTGCCCGCGATGCGCCAGTATGCCCAGGCAGCCTATACCAGCGCCGACGAGTACATCGCCTCGCTGACCCCGGAGGCGTTGGACCAGATGGTGAACCTGCCGATCGGCCAATACAGCCTAGGCTGGGCCTTGAGCATGGTGGTCATCAACCACCTCAGCAACGGCACCGGCGAGATCGCCGCCATCAAGGGCGTGTTCGGATCGACAGGCTATCCTGGCTAATCAGCTTGGGGTCAGCCAGTTAGTTCCACGCCAAATCCGGTGGCCCGCAGTGGGTCGCTGGCAGAAACGAACAAACACAAAAGGAGAAAACCATGTCACAGGATAACGTTAAGATAATCAAGGATGCTCACGATGCGTTCAATCGGGGCGACATCCCGGCAGTGCTGGCGACGCTCGACCCGGCAATCGTCTGGGAGGTGCCGAAGGAGCTACCCTACGGCGGCATATTCCATGGTGTATCGGAGGTCGGCGGCTTCTTCCAGAGCCTACGGCCATACTTCCAAGAGTTCCGGGTCGAGAGCGAGCATCAGTATACGGTTGGCGACCAGGTGGTTGACCTCGGCCACTTCCGTGGCAAGGGCAAGCACGGCCAGAAGCTGGAAGCCGCCAACGCCTTCATCTGGGCGGTACGCAACGGTAAGGTCGTGTCCTTCCATGAAGTCTCTGATACCGCCGCGCTGCTCGAAGCCATAAAGTAACATCCCGCTAATGCAAGGGCGATGACGGAGGGCAATGCGCCGCTATTCGCCACCGCCCGGACGGGCTGCACCAGCGCAAGTGAACCGCTGCCCGGCCCAACTGGACAAGATAAACACAAAAAGGAGAAAACCATGTCAACCAAACAGAACAAGGCCGCCGCGCGGCGCATCTACGACGAGTGCTTCAGCAAGGGCAACCTCGCCGCCATAGACGAGCTATTTGACCCTGGCTACATTGACCATAGCCCAACCATTCCTAACCAGCCACAGGGTGCGGTAGGTTTCCGACAGGTCGTAACCACATTCCGTCACACGTTTCCCGACTTGCACTTTACTGTTGAGGATGTAGTTGCTGAGGGCGATGAGGTAGTGGCTCGCTTCAACGCAACCGGCACCGACACCGGTGGGTTCATGGGGATGCCCGCCACCGGCAGAGGCGGTAGCCCCGTAGCGGGCATTGATGTGCTCCGCTTCGCCAACGGCAAAGTGGCAGAGCGCTGGGGAGTAGTGGACTTCCTCAGCCTGATGCAGCAACTCGGCCTCGTCCCCGCGCCGGGGCAGTAATTCCACACAAACCAGGGGCGGGTGCGTACCCGCCCTGCAAATCCAGACAAGCACACAGAAAGGAGAAACCGATGCTTATCATCCGTGATGTTTTCCAGGTCAAGTGGGGCCACGTTGACGAGGCGGTGGCGTTGATGAAGGAGATACGCGACAAGTGGAACAGCGAGGGCAAGAAAGGCTTTGCCGTGCGCATCCTCACTGACGCTTCTGGCCCCTTCTTCACCATGGTCACTGAGTCGGAGGCGCAGAACCTGGCTGATTGGGAGCGGCTAAACGCCGCCGCCTTCGCCGACCCCGACTTCGCCGCCTGGTTCGCCCGCACTGCCGAGCTAGTCGAATCTGGGCGGCGCGAGTTCTATCACCTCGAAGGATAGGAGGCGAATAGTGAGCGACAAATCCTTCATCCGCTTCGGCGGTCTGGCGGGCATCCTGCTGGCGATTACCTCGCTGGCCTCGGTAGCCGCGTATTAATTGCTGGTGCCAGCAGCGCAGCAACTGCCGATCAGCAGCAGCCAGGCTTACCTCGCCTCGCTGGCCGACAACCCGACCGGCACGCTGCTGTTCAACTGGCTATACGCGCTGGTCGCGGTGTGGGCGCTGATCGGCATCGTTACCGTCTACTATCGGGTGCGCGGAGTGAGCGAGGCGTGGGCCTTCTTCGGCACGATTGTCGGCGCAATCGCTGGCTTCCTTACCATCGTCTTCGCGGTGCAGCAGGTTGCCAGCCTGCAATATCTCGCCTCGATCTACAGGGCGAAGTCCGACATTGCGGTGGCGATGTTCGAGGCGCCGGTGGAGGTCAACCCGTTTCGGGTCACCACCTTCCTGCTGACCGCCGCCTGGTTCCTGGTAGTCTCACTGCTGATGTTGCAAACCAGCCTGCCGCGGCTGCTCGCCTACCTCGGCCTGGTCGCCACCGCCGACCTGAGCTTCGGGTTCGTGGTCGCCGCCCTCGGCCTCAACTCTCTCGTGGTCTATGCCGCGCTGATTGCCGGTCTCGTCGGCGGGCCGGTGTTCTGGGCTGGGCTTGGCTATCTACTCCGCCGCGAGGCGGATGCCACTACGCCAGTGGCAGCGCCCACTCCAGCGGTGCGCTAGCCAGCTATCTACAACCTTCAATCTTCAACCCGCAAGTTAGGAGGCAACAAAATGCAACCCACATCTGACATCAAAATGCAAGCGGCGTCTGGGATGATGACCGAGGCGACCGCGTCCGAACAGTTCGCTGGCATCTGCGCCTGGATCGTCGGTATCGGTGGCGTGGTCTACTCGCTCGCCTTCCTTATCCTGGGGAACAGCACCATCTACTCGCTTGGCCTGATGGCCGGCGGGCTGCTGAGTACCATCGTACTGGCCGCCCTATATGGCCGCGTCAAAGTGGTGGATGCCACCCTCGCACTCTGGGCGCTGTTGCTCGGCATTGTCGGCGCGGCAGGCGCGTTCATCCACGGTGGCTTCGATCTGGCTAACTCGATCAACCCCCCGGCAGCGGCAGCATTGCCCGCCGATGTTCCCAGCCAGATGGATCCTCGCGGGATGCT
>QHBQ01000492.1 GCA_003243865.1 Candidatus Chloroheliales bacterium
ACCGGCTTCGATGTCAGCATGGACGACCTTAAACAGTTCCGCCAGCTTGGCAGCCGCACCCCCGGCCACCCCGAATATGGCCACACCCCCGGCGTGGAGACCACCACCGGGCCGCTGGGCCAGGGCTTCAGCAACGCGGTCGGTATGGCAATCGCCGAGGCTCACCTTGCCGCCACCTTCAACAAACCCGACTATAAAATTGTTGACCACTATACCTACGTATTTTGCAGCGACGGCGACCTCGAAGAGGGCATCAGCCACGAGGGGGCCAGCCTGGCGGGCAATCTGCGCCTCAGCAAGCTGATCTACTTCTACGACGACAACCATATCAGCATCGAGGGCGACACCAGCGTCACCTTCACCGACGACACCGGCAAGCGGTTCGAGGCTTACGGCTGGCACGTACAGTATGCTGACGGTCACGACCTTGAGCAGATCGAGCAGGCCATCGTTGCGGCCCAGGCGGTTACTGACCGTCCCCACATGATTATCTGCCGCACCCACATTGGCTACGGCAGCCCCAAGACGCAGGACACCGGCGACGCGCATGGCAAGCCGCTCGGTGCCGACGAGGTGATTGCCACCAAGCACGCCTACGGCTACCCCAGCGACGAGCCGTTCTATGTCGCGCCGGAGGCATTGACCAAGTGGCGCAAGATGCTCAATCGCGGCGAACAGCTACAGGGCGACTGGCGCAAGCAACTTGACGCCTACACCGCTACCTACCCCGATGAAGCCGCTGAGTACAAGCGGCGGTTGACGGGAGAACTGCCTGAAGGCTGGGCCGACAATCTGCCAACCTTCGAGCCGGGCGGTAAGGACATTGCCACTCGCAGCACCAGCGGCCAAGTCATCAACGCGCTGGCGAAGACCTTGCCAGGGCTGGTCGGTGGTAGCGCGGATCTGGCGGGCAGCAATGACACCTGGATGAAGGACTTTCCCGCCTTCGAACACGCCAATTACGCCGGGCGCAACTTCCACTTCGGCGTGCGCGAACACAACATGGCGGGGGTGCTGAACGGGATGGCGACGCATGGCGGCATCCGTCCCTTCGGCGCGACCTTCCTTATCTTCTATGATTATATGCGCCCCGCGGTACGCCTCGCGGCGCTAAGTCGCATCAACCCCATCTTCGTCTACACCCATGATAGTATCGCCCAGGGTGAGGATGGCCCTACCCACTCGCCTGTCGAGCAGATGCTCGGTCTGCGCGCAGTGCCAAACCTGCTGGATATTCGCCCCGCCGATGGCAACGAGACGGCAGCAGCCTGGAAGGTGGCGATTGAGCAGCAGGACCGCCCCACCGCAATGGCCTTTACCCGCCAGCCCATCCCCACCCTGCAAGGGACCAAGGAGAAGGCGATGGACGGCCTGCCGCACGGCGCGTACATCCTCAGCGACTGCGACGGCACGCCCGATATCATCCTGATGGCGAGTGGCAGCGAGGTCAGCCTCATCCTAGAGGCCCAGCCCAAGCTGGCCGAGCAGGGGATCAAGGCGCGGGTGGTCAGCTTCCCCAGTTGGCGGCTGTTCCGCGAACAGAGTCAGGAGTACCGCGACAGCGTGCTGCTGCCCACCGTCACCACACGGCTGGCGGTCGAAGCCGCCTCACCGATTGGCTGGGAGCGCTGGGTCGGTGAGAAGGGTGGGGTCATCGGCGTAGATCGTTTTGGTGCCTCCGCGCCGGTCAAGCAGGTGATGCCCGCCTATGGCTTCACCGTCGAGAACGTAGTTGAAACCGCGCTCAAACTGCTTGGCAAGGGCCGCGACGTCGGCGACCAGCCCCAGCAGCCCACCGCCACTACCAGTGGTGACAATCCGGGCCGCGCCCCATCAGGCAGCGAAGGACACTCCTAAGCCAGTGCGAGTGAACTCCATCCCCTCTCCCCACCGGGGGAGAGGGTTAGGGTGAGGGGCAATGGTGAAGCGCATCAATGCTCATTGTAAGCAGATGAGCCAGCGGATATGACCAGCGAATAAGCGGAAGAAGGGAATATGCACTACTCCTTTCTAGTAATTCTACCCAATGGCTTTCAGGGTGGTAAAGAAGAGGTTATGAGCTACCTTGAAAAGACGCTGCGCCCTTACACCATCGTTGATCCTGAAGAGTTGGAGGAGATGGAGGATGCAGGAGCAATCCCACAGGGTGCGGCAGCAGAATACACCACCGATCCGAAAATAGATCGCTGGTACATAAGCAATGACCTTCCCGACCCAGGCTGGATGCTGGTCAGCCATCTACCTGCCGAATATGTGCCTGAAGCAGTAGTGACACCCGATGGCGTGTGGCACGCTGATGAAAAGCTAGCTCACTTTGCTGATGCGCGCGATCCAGCATGGATTACCAAATATAGACAGTTGCTGAGAGATTACCATGAACACCTGGCTGTAAGTGCAGGTGGTCACTTCTGACACAAGGAGAACGAAAGGTTTTCCCGAGCCGGGGCGCAACCGCCCCACAAAAGAAAGAGGAGCAATACCATGGCAACCTACAAGAACCCACTATTCGAGCTACAAGACTACGGCCAGAGCGTCTGGTACGACAACATCAGCCGCCAGTTGCTGCACAACGGTGGCATCCAGAACCTGATTGACAACTTCGCCGTCGTCGGCATGACCTCCAACCCCAGCATCTTCGAGAAGGCGATGACCGATGGTAACGCCTACGACGATCAGTTCCACGCGCTGGTGAAGGAGGGCAAGGACGTTGACGACATCTTCCTGGCGATGAGCATCCAGGATATCGGCGACGCTGCCGACACCCTGCGCCCCATCTACGACCGCAGCAACGGGCTTGACGGCTACATCAGCATCGAGGTGCTACCGGAGTACGCCCACGATACCGCCGCAAGCATCAAGATGGCCCATGCGTTCTGGGACAAACTGAAGCGCCCCAACATCATGGTCAAAATCCCTGGCACCGCCGAGGGCATCCCCGCGATTCGCCAATGCACCGCCGACGGGCTGAACATCAACATCACCCTGCTGTTCGGCATCGGGGAGTACGAACAGGTGATGGAAGCCTACCTCAGCGGCCTAGAAGAGCGGGTGCAGAAGGGGCTGCCGATTGACCGCATCAACTCGGTTGCCAGCTTCTTCGTCAGCCGCGTGGATACGTTGGTGGACAAGCGGCTCGACGAGATGGCTGCCCAGCAACCCGACCGCGCCCACGAACTGAAGGCGCTGCAAGGCAAGGCGGCAATCGCCAACGCCAAGATCGCCTACGAACACTTCAAGAAGGTGTTCAGCGGCGCACGCTGGGAGGCGTTGCGCACCAAAGGGGCAACCATCCAGCGCCCGCTCTGGGCTAGCACCAGCACCAAGAACCCCAACTATCCCGACACCATCTACGTTGACAACCTGATTGGCCGCCCCACTGTCAACACCATGCCGCAGGTGACGATTGACGCCTTTGCCGATCATGGCCGTGTCGCCGCCACTTTGGAGCAAGGGCTGGCCGAGGCCGAGCAGCAAGCCGCGCAACTCAAGGGCTTTGGCATTGACCTGGAAGAAGTTGCCGATGAGCTACAGGTGCAGGGCGTCAAGCTGTTCAGCGAAGCCTACGACAAGTTGCGCGACGCCCTCAGCCAGAAGCGCGAGCAACTAATCGCCGAGCGAGGCTAAGGCAACCCCTCCCCCAAAGGGGGAGGCTGGGTGGGGGAGTAGCTCGCGCTTCATGCACCCTCTCCCAGCCCCTCCCGGTGGGAGGGGAGATAAAAAACCCTCCCCAAAGGGGGGGGCTGGGTGGGAGAGCAGCTCGCGCTTCACCCATCCACCCCCAGCCCTGGAGGGGGAATTGACTCCTCCCCCACCGGGGGAGGCTGGGAGAGGGTCCGAACGGCGCAGCATACGCCCACCCCCAGCCCCTCCCGGTGGGAGGGGAAATGGTAGCCAACAAGGAGAGAATATGGACCCTGAGCAAGAGGCCAGGCCGGTACTTGATAAGCTGACCGCCGAGAACTTCTGCGAACGTATCAATGCGAAGGATGGTTCGCTTTGGACCACCCAGGCCGCGCCGGAGGACAACCCCAGCAAGTGGCTGGGCTGGATGGACATCGCCGCGCAGATGGAAGGCAAGGTTGCCGAACTGAAGCGGTTTGTGCTTGAGGTGCGCGACGCGGGCTATGTGGATGCAGTGCTACTCGGCATGGGCGGCAGCAGCCTCGCGCCAGAGGTGATGCGCCGCACCTTCGCCCCCGGTGAGGGCTACCCCACCGATGGCTACCTGCGCCTGCACGTGCTGGACACCACCGACCCCGCCACCATCCTGGCGGTCGAAGAGAAGATTGACCCCGCCCACACCCTGTTCATCGTCTCTTCCAAGTCGGGCAGCACCATCGAGCCGAACTCGCTCTACGCCTACTTTCGCAGCAAGGTGGAGGCAGTGGTCGGCGCGGAGAAGGCGGGCCAGCGCTTCGTGGCGGTCACTGACCCTGGCACCAGCCTGGAGCGACTGGCGGGTGAGCAGGGCTTCCGCCACGTGTTCCACGGCGAACCGACCATCGGCGGGCGCTATTCGGCGCTCTCTTACTTCGGCCTGGTGCCAGCCGCTTTGATTGGCGTGGACATCAGCGACCTGCTGGAGCGAGCACAGGTGATGGCCCGAATGTGCTACAACTGCGACGAGCATAACGACGGTCTCAAGCTGGGCGCGGTAATGGGTTGGGCCTGGCAGCAGGGGCGCGACAAGGTCACGCTGGTGTTGCCGCCGCCGATGGCGAGCTTCGGCCTTTGGGCCGAGCAGCTAATCGCTGAGAGTACCGGCAAACAGGGCAAGGGCATCGTGCCAGTCGCGGGCGAACCGCTGGGCAGTCCCCAGGATTACGGCAACGATCGCTTGTTCGTCTGCATCGGCATCAAGGGTCTATACGACTGCCCGCCGGAGATTGCCGCGCTTGAGCAGGCAGGTCAGCCAGTCTACCACATCAATGTTGACGGTGTATATGCCCTGGGCGCCGAGTTCTACCGCTGGGAGTACGCCACCGCCGTCGCTGGTTCAATCCTGGGCATCAACGCTTTCGATCAGCCAAACGTGACCGAGAGCAAGAA
>QHBQ01000089.1 GCA_003243865.1 Candidatus Chloroheliales bacterium
CCCAAAGACCGCGATATCGCAATGGTGTTCCAGAGCTATGCGCTCTATCCCCACATGAGCGTGTACGACAATATGGCCTTCGGCCTGAAGCTGCGCAAGGTAGCCAAATCGGATATCCAGCGTCGCGTCGAGGAGGCGGCCAACCAACTCGGCCTCAAGCCTTACCTTACCCGCAAGCCGCGTGAACTGTCTGGCGGTCAGCGCCAGCGAGTTGCGCTGGGCCGCGCCATTGTGCGTGAACCGCAGGTGTTCCTGATGGACGAGCCACTCTCCAACCTCGACGCCAAGCTGCGAGTTGCCACTCGTGCCGAACTTAGCAAGCTGCACCAGCGCCTGCTTACCACCACTATCTACGTCACCCATGACCAAGTGGAGGCGATGACGATGGGCGACCGTATCGCGGTGATGCGCGATGGCATCTTGCAGCAGCTCGATACCCCGCAGCGCCTCTATGCCATGCCCGACAACAAGTTCGTTGCTGGCTTCATCGGCAGCCCTTCGATGAACTTCCTCAACGTCACTGTCGCCAGTGAGGGCGGGGTCGCCTACTTCACCGCGATGAATGTGCGCCTGCGTGTGCCGGAGCGCTACTTTGAAGCAGTTACGCCCTACAATGGCCGCCAGGTTGCGCTCGGTGTTCGCCCTGAGAACATCCACGACACCCAGTTCGTCACCGACCAGTTGCCCGATAGCTCGGTTGTAACCAGCGTCGAAGTAGTCGAGCCGATGGGCAGTGAGGTCTACATCTACGCCAATACCGGCGACCAGAGCCTGGTTGCCCGCCTCGATAACCGCACTCTGGTCAAGCCTGGCGACAAGTTGACCCTCTACTTCGATATGTCCAAGATGCACGCCTTCGACCCAACCACCGAACTCAACCTGCTGCGTGGCGACGCGGCTCAGGCGCGCGAAAAGGCGGAGATGCTCAAGCCCGAAGAGGCTGCGGCGGTTGTCGGCTCCCGCTAGCTCGGCTCACTCCCCACCGGGGGTTAGCTAGTTCAATCCCTTCTCCCTACCGGAGGTTGGCTAGCTCCGTCCCCTCTCCCCACCGGGGGAGAGGGCTAGGGTGAGGGGCAGAGTAAAGCGCGTAGCCGCTCAGGTTACGCGCTTTACTATTCTTGCTGATTTGCAGTGTTGTAATAGCGCCAGTGCGTATGCCAATGCAGCATAGTCATCAAACTAAGAAAGCCGGGGATGATCGAGGGGGTCTGGGGGTAAGCCCCCAGCTGCTGACCGGCGCTAACGTTGAGGTTAAGTAGCATCCCGTCATATCTGAGACTGTGATTACTGTGCTTACGAGCAGCATTGCGGGGGTTGCATTAGCTGGGGGCTTACCCCCAGACCCCCTGGCCTACCCTCGGCTTTCGTCCTAATTTGAAGCCTATGGGCGAGTGCAACCCGCCCCTACACCAACATCTTCTTTCAACTTTCAACTTTTCACTCATACCGCATTACCTCATAAACTAAGTTTTGATGGCAGCACGGACCCACCCCAGCCCCTCCCGCCGGGAGGGGAGTCATCGGAACTTCGTTTATGAGGTACTCATGCCTCATGCCTACGCTTTTGCCTTTTCTCTCACTTACCGTTATAATAGCCTTTGCAGGCTCAAAGACGAGACCGGGGGAAACAAAGCAATGGAAGAAGCTGTCAATATAGCCAGAACCGCAAGCGCCAGCCCGCAGGATAAGGAGCAGGCCGAGAAGAACGCCGCGTTGCTTGTCAATGCAATGGAGCCGATGAAGTCGGTGCCAGCCCCTGCTGCCGAACCCGACTTGGGGGTGAATGCTAGCCAGGCGACCGGCATCGTCCGCGAGTCGGCACGGAGCGGCACCCAGGTGGGCGAGATTGGCGGGCCGGAGACGGTGTTCGAACAGGATGTGGTTGCCCACCCCACCACCCAGCTGGTCACCGCCCAGCAGGTGAAGGAGCATCCCCAGGTCAAGGTCTTCATCCAGACGGCCAACGACTTCCTCGGCGTGATGGGCTACACCGAACACGGCCTGCGCCACGCCTCGCTGGTTGGCAGTATCGCCCACAACATTCTGGAGCGGCTGCAATACGACGAGCGCGATTGCGAGGTTGCCTACATTGCTGGCTACCTGCACGATATTGGCAACGTGGTCAATCGCCACTGGCACGCACAATCGGGTGCGATCATCGCCCAGCGCATCCTCAGCGAACTGGCGATGCAGGCGGAGGAGATCGCCTTGATTATGGGCGCAATTGGCAACCACGACGAGGGCGACGGCGTGCCAGTCAGCCACATCAGCGCCGCGCTGATTATCGCCGACAAGTCGGACGTGCATCGCAGCCGCGTCCGCTCCAGCGACCCCAAGGATTGGGACATCCACGACCGCGTCAACTGGGCTACCACCCGCAGCTTCGTGCGCGTGGACGACGAGAACAAGCGCATCAACCTGGAGGTGCAGATTGACACCAGCATTGCCCACGTGATGGAATATTTCGAGATCTTCCTCTCCCGAATGTTGGTCAGCCGCCGCGCCGCGCAACTGCTCGGCTGCGAGTACCACCTGATTATCAACGAGATACAACTGATGTGAGGCGGGGACTAAGGATTAAGGACTAAAGATTAAAGATGAAGACCATGCTTTTCTCCTTAATCCTTAATCCTTAACCCTTAATCCTTCGCCGGAGGCGCTCGTGAGTCGCAAGGATTGGCGAGAGTTCGATTGGCCGCTGCTGCTCTGCGCGTTGGCTGCCGCAGGGTTCGGCGTCGCCATGATCTTCAGCACAATTGGCGGCTTCAGCGCTGGCGTATCACCGCTGAAGAACATCGCGGTGCGTCAGGCGCTCTACGTTGGCATTGGGCTGCTCGGCTTCTTCGTTCTGGTCAACATTGATTACAAGCTGATTATCAAGTTCAGCCCATTCATCTACGGCATCATCATCCTGCTGCTACTTGCGGTCGAGGTGTTGCCGCAAAGCGGTCCCATC
>QHBQ01000330.1 GCA_003243865.1 Candidatus Chloroheliales bacterium
TTCTACAACTACCCGATCAGCCAGGCAGCGGACATCCTGCTGCCGAAGGCTCATCTCGTGCCAGTCGGCGACGATCAGTTGCCCCACATCGAGCTAACCCGCGAGATCGCGCGCGACTTCAACCGGATGTTCGGTGAGGTCTTCCCCGTGCCGGAGGCGCTGATCGGTCGCGTGCCGCGCCTGGTCGGGCTGGACAATAGTGGCAAGATGTCTAAGAGCCTGGGCAATACCATCGAACTGAAGGACCCCGCCGAGATCGTCACCCGCAAGGTGATGGGGATGTACACCGACCCCACCCGTCTGCGCGCCACCGACCCCGGTCATGTCGAGGGCAACCCGGTGTTCATCTACCACGATGCCTTCAACCCCGACAAGGATGAGGTGGAGGATCTGAAGGAACGCTACGTGCAGGGCAAGGTCGGCGATGTCGAGGTCAAGCGCAAGCTGGCTGCCGCGCTCAACACCTTGCTGGAGCCGATCCGCGACCGCCGCGCCTACTACGAGCAGCACATGGGTGAGGTGCGCGATGTGCTCTATCAAGGCACCCAGCGGGCCAAGCGTCTCGCCGAGCAAACCATGTCCCAGGTGCGCGAAGCGATGGGCCTGGCGAGGTACTTCAAATGATGAGCCTAAAGAGATTAAAGATTAAAGATGAAGCAGGTCGGTTTTGTTCTTTAATCTTTGGTCTTTAATCTCCGAGGAACCGCTATGCTTGACCAGATAATTGGGCATAAGAGAGAAGAAATCGCCGAGGCCGAAGCGGCCATGCCGCTCACCGAACTCAGGAGGTTGGCAGCGTGGCAACCACAGGCGAATGACTTTGCCGCTGCCTTGCGCCCGGTCAAAGCGCGACCAGGCCGCACCCCGGCATTGATTGCCGAGGTCAAGCGGGCCAGCCCCTCACGCGGGGTGATGAATACCGACATTGACCCGGCGGCGCTGGCTCACGACTACGCCCACGCGGGCGCGGCAGCCATCTCGGTGCTGACCGACCGCAAGTTCTTTCGCGGCAGCCTGGAGGACCTCGAAGCGGTGCGCCACGCGGTTGCACAGCCCGTACTGCAGAAGGATTTTCTCATCAACGAGTACGGCGTCGTCCAGGCACGGGCGGCAGGAGCCGATGCGGTGCTGCTCATCGTCGCTGCGCTCGACAATGCTGAATTGCGCGACCTGCTGGCGGTGACGCATGGGCTAGGGATGAATGCGATCATCGAAGTTCACAACGAGCCTGAACTTGAACGGGCAATGCAGCTGGATACTCGCATCATCGGGGTGAACAATCGCAACCTGGCAACGTTTGAGGTGGACACCAACACCACGGCGCGACTGCGTCCGCTGGTACCGCCCACGCTCATCTTCGTTGCCGAAAGCGGCATCCGCACCGCCGCCGATGTTCAAGCCCTGCGCGAGATCAATGCTGACGCAATGCTGGTTGGTGAGGCACTGGTCACTAGCGGTGACGTGATGGCAAAGATTAAGGGGCTGCTCTACTCATGAGCGCGATCAAGGTGAAAATCTGCGGGATACGCGATGGGGAGATGGCGCTCGTCGCTACCGAAGCCGGGGCCGACTTCATCGGGCTGGTGTTCGTTCCCTCTACTCCCCGCCAGGTGAGCGTGGAGCAGGCGGCGCAGATTGTCGGCGCACTGGGCAGCGATGGCCCAAAGGCGGTGGGCCTGTTCATGGATGTTCCAGCCTCGGAGATAAATGATGTTACCACCAGAGCGGGGTTGGATTACGTGCAGCTAACTGGCAACGAACCGCCGAAGCTGGTGGCGCAGCTAAACCGTCGGGTAATCAAGACGGTGCGCTGCGGCGGACAGTCACATATTGACGAGCTGCTGGCTGAGGTGGAAATCTGGCACGAAGCTGGCGCAACCGTGCTGCTTGACGCGCCCGGCATTGCCGGTGGTCACGGCAAGCTGGCCGACTGGGATTACGCCACCACCATCGCCTTGCGCTATCCGGTCATCCTCGCGGGTGGCCTCTCGCCCGCCAACGTTGGTGAGGCAATCGAGCGCGTGCAGCCCTGGGCAGTGGACGTAAGCAGCGGCGTGGAGCGCGAACGCGGAGTGAAGGATGCTGCGCTGATCAGGGCGTTTATAGCGGCGGCGAAGGCATAAACTCCCCTCCCGACGGGAGGGACTGGGGCGGGTGCATGCAGCACACCTACTCCCCCACCCAACCTCCCCCTTTGGGGAGGGGTTAACTGAACCTTAGAAATGGAGCATTACCATGCAGACACTAGAGCAACCAACAGGCAGCTACAACCTACCCGACGCCAACGGGCGCTTCGGCGAGTTCGGCGGCAAGTACGCACCGGAGACGCTGATGGCCGCACTGGAGGAGTTGGAGCAGGCTTATGATAAGGCAAAGAACGACGTAGCCTTTGGCCGCGAGTTCCACGACCTCTGCCGCCACTATGTAGGCAGGCCCACCCCGCTGTACCACGCCAAGAAACTGAGCGCGGAACTGGGCGGCGCGCAGATCTACCTCAAGCGCGAGGATCTGGCTCACACTGGCGCACACAAGATTAACAACGCGCTGGGCCAGGCGCTGCTGGCGAAGCGGATGGACAAGCGGCGCATCATCGCCGAGACTGGCGCGGGACAGCACGGCGTTGCCACCGCGACGGTGTGCGCGATGCTGGGGCTGGAGTGCATCGTCTACATGGGCGAGGTGGACGTGCACCGCCAGTCGCTCAACGTCTTCCGCATGAAGCTGCTGGGGGCGCGGGTCGAGGCAGTCAAGAGCGGCGGGCGCACCCTCAAGGACGCGATCAACGAAGCGATCCGCGATTGGGTGACGAACGTGGAGACAACGTTCTACATCATCGGCTCAGTGGTGGGGATGCACCCCTACCCGATGATGGTGCGCGACTTCCAGAGCGTGATTGGTCGCGAGGCGCGGGCGCAGTGCATCGAACAAATCGGCAGGCTGCCCGATTATATCGTCGCCTGCGTCGGCGGCGGCAGCAACGCAATGGGCATCTTCCATCCTTTCTACCACGACAGCAAGGTCAAGCTGCTCGGCGTGGAGGCGGGCGGCGAGGGCATCGAAACTGGCCGCCACGCCGCGCCGCTCACCGCTGGCACGCCGGGGGTGCTGCATGGCGCCCGCTCCTACCTGATGCAGACTGCAGACGGCCAGGTGATGGACACCGAGAGCATCAGCGCGGGGCTGGACTACCCCGGCGTCGGCCCGGAGCATAGCTATTTCAAGGACAGTGGGCGAGCCAGCTACACTGCCGCCACTGATGCACAGGCGTTGGAAGGGTTCAAGCTGCTCTGCCGCACCGAGGGTATAATTCCCGCGCTGGAGCCGAGCCACGCTATCTATACGGTGTCGCAACTCGCCCCCACCTTGCCAAGCGATGCGGTCATCGTGCTGAACCTGAGCGGGCGCGGCGACAAGGACATCAACACTGTCGCCAGCGTGCTAGGGGTGGAGCTATGAGCCGAATTGCCGAGGTGTTTGCCAGCCTGAAGCGCGAGAGCGCGACGGCGATCATCCCTTACGTGATGGTTGGCGATCCCGATCTGGCGACTACGTTGGAGGTTGTTCCCACCCTAGTAGAGGGCGGAGCAGATCTGATCGAACTGGGGGTACCGTTCAGCGACCCGATTGCCGAGGGGCCGACCATCCAGCGGGCGGCGGAGCGGGCGCTTGCCAGCCACACTAGCCTGGCCGACTGCCTGAGCGTAGCGAAGCAGCTACGTGAGCGCGGCGTAGCCGTGCCGCTGCTGCTGATGGGCTACTACAACCCCATTCACCATTACGGCATCGCTCGCTTCGCCGACCACGCTGCTGCCGCTGGGGTAGACGGCGCAATCGTGCCTGACCTACCGCCGGAGGAGGCTGGCGAACTTGCCGCTGCGCTCAAGACCAAGGAGCTTGACCTCATCTTCCTGCTAACCCCTACCAGCACCGACCAGCGTATTGCCAGGGTGTGCAAGCCAGCAAGCGGGTTCATCTATTGCGTGTCGCTGCTGGGCGTAACCGGCGCGCGGGCCGAGTTCAGCGCCAGCGTGGGCAGTCTGGTACAGCGCATCCGTCAGCACACCGATCTGCCCATCGCCATCGGCTTTGGCATCTCGCGTGCCGAACACGTTGCCCAGGCCGCCGCCATCGCCGACGGCGCAGTAATCGGCAGCGCCCTGATTGACAAACTGACCGCCGCCGAGGATAAGCCCGCCGCCGCCCGCGCCTACATTGCCGAACTGAAAGCGGCCACTCATCCACTTCTTCCCTCTCGCTCCCAGGGAGAGGGGTTGGGGGTGAGGGTAACATGAAATGTCGAGGCATTCGCGGCGCGACTACGGTCGAGGCCAATACCAAAGCGGAGATCGTACTGGCGACCCAGGAGCTGCTGCGCCTACTGGTCGAAGCCAACCAGTTCGAGCTTGACGACCTGGCTGCCGCCATCTTTACCACCACGCCCGACCTGAACGCCGAGTTCCCCGCCTGGGCGGCGCGGCAGATGGGCTGGACTGAGGCCGCGCTGATGTGTGGCCACGAGATGAACGTGCCGGGCGCATTGCAGAAGTGCATCCGCGTGCTGCTGCTGGTCAACACCGACAAGCAGATGAGCGAGATCCAGCACGTCTACATCAAGGGCGCAAAGGACCTGCGCAAGCTGCCACCGGACCTGCCAGTGCTAAGTGCTGAGTGCTGAGTAGCATCAACATTTGGGGAACAATGACGTTTCCATCCACTTTCAACTTTTAACTTTCAACTTTCCACTCTCCTAGAAGGGGTAACACAGTGATGATTATCGTAATGAAATACGGCGCGACCCAGGAGCAGATTGACCACGTGGTGGAGCGGGTCAAGGAACACGGCTTCACCCCCCACCTTAGCGAAGGCGAACAACGCGCCATCATCGGCGTGGTTGGCTCCGACCCCGACCGGCTGTACAACCAGTTGATGGGTCATGTAGAGACCCTCGGTGGGGTCGAGCAGGTGGTGCCGATCACCAAGAAGTACAAGTTGAGCAGCCGCGAGTTCCAGCCCGCCAATACAGTGGTAGACGTGGACGGGGTGAAGATCGGCGGTGAGGAACTGGTGGTGATGGCTGGGCCATGCTCGGTCGAGAGCGAGGAGCAGCTGATCAGCACCGCGAAGGCGGTCAAGGCGGCGGGAGCAAAGATCCTGCGTGGCGGCGCGTTCAAGCCGCGCACCTCACCCTACCAGTTCCGCGGACTGGGCAAGGGCGGGCTGGAACTGCTGGCCCAGGCGCGGGCAGAGACCGGCCTGAAGGTGATCACCGAGGTGCTGACCCCTGGCGATGTTGACCTGGTGGCGCAATACAGCGACATCCTGCAAATCGGTGCGCGCAATATGCAGAACTTCCTGCTGCTGGAGGAAGTGGGCAAGGCGGGCAAGCCCTGCCTGCTCAAGCGCGGTCTGAGCGCGACCATCGAGGAGTGGCTGCTGTCGGCGGAGTACATTCTGGCGACCGGCAACCGCCAGGTGATGCTCTGCGAACGTGGCATTCGCACCTTCGAGACCTATACCCGCAACACAATGGACATCAGCGCCATTCCCGTAATCAAGAAGTTGAGCCACCTACCGATCATCGCTGACCCCTCGCACGGCACCGGCAAGTGGTATCTGGTGCCGCCACTGGCGCTGGCAAGCGTGGCGGCGGGCGCTGACGGCCTGATCATCGAGGTGCATCCCGACCCCGACAAAGCCCTGAGCGATGGGCCGCAGTCGCTGAACCCGGAGAACTTCGCCAAACTGATGCCGCAGATCTCCTGGATTGCCGCCGCCGTTGGCCGCAGCGTTGACGACGTACACGACGAGTTCGAGCGCTACATGGAGCGTGCGCCAATTGCCAGCCTTATTAGAAAATGACAAAGCCCCCTGCCGAAGCAAGGGGCTTTGCTGCCATGGGGGCTGGCTTACTTGCTCTGCCAGGGTTTCTCCACGAGCGCGAATAGCATCTGTGCCGGTGTCTCCACCACCGCCTGCGCCGCACCGGCTACTCCTGCTTTTGCCAGGTCATCGCGGACGGC
>QHBQ01000211.1 GCA_003243865.1 Candidatus Chloroheliales bacterium
GGGTTCGTCTCGTTCATGGGGGATATTGTATCACAACCGAAGATTAAAGACGAAATAGGACATACGCAGTCCAGCAGGGCGAACAACGGTTCGCCCCTACAGATTAATTCAATCCGCGTTCCGGAGAGCATTGACAGATACGAACATCTGTGTTAGAATGCTGACGAGGCATCGGTTTTGCGCTCGTAGGTGCGCAGCGCCATAGGCATCGAAATAAGAACAGGGTATGGGAACTTACAGGGGGTCTGGGGGTAAGCCCCCAGCGGCTGACTGGCGGCAAGGTTAGGATTAGGCAACATCGCGCCATGCCTGAGCGAGCAACCACTGCGCTTACGAATAGCATTGGTGAGGTTGCATCAGCTGGGGGCTTACCCCCAGACCCCCTCAATCACCCTCGGCTTTCGTCTTAATTTGATGCCTATGGGCGTGATGAATCACACCCTACATCGGTTTTGCGCTTGTAGGGGTGCAAATTCATTGCGCCCTAAGAAAGGGAAGGTAAGCAGATGGCGGAAGAAAACCGCACGCTGGACACGTTTTACGAGAACTGGAAGCTGTATCAGCACCACGTCAAGGAAGCGATCGCGCCGCTTACCGAAGAGCAGTTGGCGCTGCGGGCCGCGCCCCACCTGCGCTCGATCGGGGAAAACGCTGCACACATGATGGGGGCGCGGATTGGCTGGTTCACCCGCTTCCTCGGCGAGGGGGATGAGGAGCTGAAGTCAATGCCCCGCTGGGACGCGCCGGGCGCACCCACCCGCAGCGCTGCCGAACTGGTGGACGGCCTCGACCTGAGCTGGAAACTAATGGCCGATTGCCTGGCCCGCTGGAACTCTGATGATATGCAGAAGACCTTCACGCGGGAGTGGCGGGGCGACAATTACGAGTTGTCACGAAGCTGGGTTATCTGGCACCTGCTCGAACATGACCTCCACCACGGCGGCGAAATATCGCTGACGCTAGGTATGCACGGCCTGCAAGCGCCAGACATCTAATCCCAGCGCCATCTTGCGGGCCTTGGCGACACGACGGATGAGGTCGAGTAGGGTGGCTTCGCTGTAGTGTTCGCTATGGCCCGCGCTGTTCACTGCGTCCAGTTCTTCGAGCAGGCCGCGCAGCAGGTTGCGGTCGATTGGCCGGGGGCTGAGGCGGGCCAGTTCGTCCACGAAGGCAGCGGCGGGCAGGTGCGGATCAATCCCGAACGGGCGGGCCAGATCGGCGCGGAGGGTGGTGCGGTAGTGCTCAACCACCCAGTTGCGCTGCGCGGCGCGGCGGAACATACTGCCTACCGCCTCGACGTACTCGCCCGACGAGCGGCGGGTGTCGGGCGGCACCAGCGGCACAATGCGACCAAAGCGCCGCCCGCTAAGGATGAGGTAGAGCGCCGCCAGCCCGACGGCATACAGCACGCCCCAGCCCCAGCGCTGGGTAAGCAGCGCGGTGGCGAGATCGTCGCTGGCGGTATAGCCGTGATGCACCTCGTCGAGCGCGACCTTGCTGCCCTCCGCGATGCCCGCCAGCAGGTTGAGAGTGAGCGCGCCGTTGTCAGCCTCGCCCAGCCCCTGATTGCTGAACAGGTGCGGCGCGCTGGTGATGTAGACCCGCCCCCGCCCTTCGCTGAAGCCAATCAGTAGCGCCTGCTCCTTGGTGCCGAGGTAGATAGTGGCATCGGCGCGCTTGCTGGTGTCCAGCGCGTAGTTAGTTGCCACGCTGACCTCGGCTACCGGCGGGTTCGGCAGCGGCTGGGCGGGCTTCAGCTTATCGTAGGGCTTGCTACTGGCAACCAGGCTGATCTGCCAGTCGCGCAGCAGTTGGCTGGTCTCGAAGCCGGTCTCCGCCCAAATCAGGGTTTTGCCGCCGCGCACCCATGCCAGCAGGTTCTCGCGCTCGACCTTGCTCAGGTCGGCGCTGGGATTGATGACGAATAGGGCGTCGGCCTCGGCAGGGATGGCGAACGGGCCATACTCGATGCGCTGCGCCTGATAGCCCAGCTTGCCCAGCCAGGTGTAGAGCGCCAGCGCGCCTTCCTTCGCCGCGCTATGGCTGCTGCCGCTGTTCTGGTCGTCGGGGTTGGCGGGCGGCGGGTTGGCGGCAAAGGCGAGCAGGCCGATAATCAGCACCGCCGCTGCAACAATTAGCAGCGTCCGCCGGTTGCCGCGGGCAGATTGTAGATTGAAGATTGTAGATTGTAGATTAGGGTCCATATTTTTCATCAGGAGGGCGAGTGCCGCCCGCCCCTACGTCAGCGTTGTTGCCGCCGATAGGCATTGCGGCAGGGCGTGATAAATCACGCCCCTACAGTTAGCGCATCACTTTCAACTTTCAACTTTTCACTTTTAACTGCCTCTACCAGGCTGGCGTAGCGGTCATACTCGTCGCGGCTGGGGAGAGTGTGACCGTACCAGGTGCGGTCGAAGGTATCCACGATGGGGGTGAGCAGCGCGGCGAGGCGGCTGGAGCCGAGGCGTTGCAGGTATTCGCGGTTGGTCAGCGAATGGTCGAAGCGGAGCAGGCCGCGCTCGTCGAGCAGAATGAGGGTGGTGAGATAGAGATAGCGGATGGCGTCGCGGTAGTTGCCTGCCGCCGCTTGTTCGATGGCCCGCTGGCTGCTCTGCGCCGAACTTAGGTTGCGCTCCGCGGCGCTGGCGACGCTTGCCACCGTTGGCGGCACGAAGGTACGCCCGGTCAGGACTACTACCATCCCCACCACCGCGACGATGACCACCGCGAGCAGCAGCAGGCCCCACGGCCCCAGCCCCAACACGTTGATGCGTGGCCCATCCTTGCCCCAGATGATGAAGAAGATAATAGCCAGCAGGAAGACCGCGCCGCCGCTGCCAACAATCCAGATGCGCCGCCTTAGCGGGGTCATCTCGCTGCCGCGTGTTGCCAACCAGGCCACGAAAGCGGCCAGCAGCGCCAGCAGCGTCGCGGTGCCAAGCGCACGGGTGGCTGGCTCCAGGTTGCCGTACCAGGCGAAGGCCGCGCGGGCAATGTCGCTGATGCTGTCAAGCAGGTCGCGGGGGCGGCTCTGCTCCTGATACTGGAAGCGGGGGTCGCTCAACACCTGGTGCAGCTGGTCGAGGCGGGGGTCGCTGGGGGCGGGCTGGGGTATGGCTGGCGGGCGCGCGCCACCCGCCCCTACTTCACCGATGAGCTTGCTCATCCGCTCACCTTGCCATTGTCGCTGCTGCTAGCGCCTCGATGTCGTATGCCTCGATGCGCACCCGCAGGTTCAGGTAGAATATGGTGAAGGCGATGATGCTGATGGGGGCCAGCACGAAGTCGAGCAGGCCGCTGAAGGCGAGGTCAAGCGCGAGTACGGTAGTGGGGTTCAGCCCCGGTAGCTGGCTCAGTAGCAGGGTCAGCACCGTGCCGACACCCTGGGTGAGCAGCCAGATGAGCAGCACGGTTGCGAGCCACAACCCCATGCTCATCCCCCAGTAGCCCTTGCCAACCAGTTCGCGGCTGCGCTGCAACGCCTGCCCTGGCCCGGCCCGCTCGACGATTAGCGCTGGCAGGCTGATGAAGAAGAACGGTGCGATAATCGGCACCGCGATTATTCCAATCAAGAACACGAACCCGATGCCTGCGATGATGAACAACAGGTAGACCAGCGCCACCCAGCCCAGCAACGCGCTGATGCGTCCGCCGACATAGCGGTAGGCTGCGCCAGTGGTTATCGTCCGCCCGTGGTAGCGCTCATTGGCGGCGTAAATTAGCGCCGCCGTCGCCACCTGCATCAGCACGTTGATGCCCGCCAGCAGTATGATGTAGACGCCAAGGCTGGCATAGAAGTGGCCGAGACTGCTAATCGTGTCGTTGTAGTCGTAGCTGCTGAAGGGTGATATGCTTTGGAAGCGAGCGATGTCGCTGGTCACGGAGCGCAGCCACCAGACCTTGAAGATAACGTCAAGCACGAGGTAGGGAACGTAGGCAACGCCCAGGATGGTGAGGAAGGCGCTGAAGTTGCGGCGATAGAGCGCGAAGCTGCGGTCGAGCATCTCACTGATGTTCAGCGGGCGGAAGTCGCTCGCTGCCGCGCCATAGCTGACTTGCGGCTTGACGGTGGTGGCGTATCGGTAAGCGGGCGCAGGCGGTGAGGCCCCATTGCCGTCGGCGGCAGGCGGGTTGCCCGGCGCGGCATAGGGGTTGTAGGGTACGAACTCGCTCGCCGCTGGCAATGCGCCTGCTTCTACCGCTTCGCTATTCGGCTGCTGCCCGCGCTGCTCCATAATTAGCTGTTTCCTTTGATGTGTTACTAATCAGGGGAACATACAGGGGGTCTGGGGGTAAGCCCCCAGCTGCTGACCGGCACCAATGTTGGGGTTAGGCAGCATCACCGCCATTGTGGTTGCGGCCAGCATTACGCTTACGCGCAGCATTAATGTGTTGCACCAGCTGGGGGCTTACCCCCAGACCCCCTGGTCAGTTCCCAACCCTGTGCTTATTTTGATGCCTATGGGCGTATGCTATGCGCCCCTACATCAATGATGGGTAATACTAACGCGAGAGCTGGATCGGCCCCTCGGGTGGCGGCGGTGGGTCGGGAGGGCGGTTGGCCCGCCGCTGCGCCAGCCGCTTGCGCAGACGGTTGACCAGCCAGAAGGCGGGTAGCAGGAAGATGATCAGCAGCAGCAGGGCCAGCAGCGGCACGAACAGCGCCAGGAGTGCCGTCAGCGCGGCGACGAAATCCTCGGCCAGGCTGACCAGCGGGTTGCCCAGCCCGGCGGTGCTGAGGGTGACGACCGGGCGCGAGGTTGCCTTCAGCACATGGACGCCGCCCGCCGCGACTGTCCCTAGCCCCAGCGCGACGATGGGGTTGACGTAGTTATAGGCGCTGTCATGGCTCATATATAGCAAGGCACCGGCGGCGGGGCGGATCAGCGTGTTGATGATGTCGTTAATGTGGTCGAGGCCGGGGATCTTGTCCACCATCAATTCGATCGTGACTAGCACGAGCAGCACGCCGATTGCCCACCAATCGGTGAGGATGGTGTAAGGGCTGCTCAGGTGGATCGCGCCGAACTTGGCCGCCAGGGACAGCACCAGCAGCGGTAGGTAGGCATTCAGCCCAGCGGGGGCGGATAGGGCCAGCCCGCCGATTAGTTGGGTAATGTCCATTGCTGCTATCTCGCCTTGTCCCCCTCGTCAGCGGGCGGTTGGCCGTAGGGTGGCGGAGGTGTCTCGCCGCCAATTGCCGACGGTGGGTGCGGGTAGTTGGGGTCGTTGCGGTCGTAGCCTGGGGGTGGCTGCCCGTAGGGTGGTTGGCCGTACTGCGGCGGCTGTCCGTAGGGCGATTGCGGGGGGTAGAGCGGCTGGCCGGGTTGCGGCGGGGCCTCACCACCGATTACCGCTGGCGGGTGGGGATAGTTGGGGTTGACCTTATCGTAACCCATTGGCGGCTGACCGTAGTAAGGCTGGCCCGCGCCGAGGTATGGTGGCGCAAGCGGCGCGGCGGGCTTGAACGACTGCCCCAGCATCCCCCCTAGCGCGCCAAACATTGCCCAGAGCAGCGGCCCGGCGATGACGCAACATGCGCCGATACCGGCGAGGCCGACGCCACGCACGGTCTGGGTGAGTTGCTCCGCGGTCATATTGGCCTGGGCAAGCTG
>QHBQ01000279.1 GCA_003243865.1 Candidatus Chloroheliales bacterium
TCCATCCGCCAGCCCTGCGGCACAAATACGCCGAACTTAACTGTCATCTATCTGCCTCCTCTATAGTTTGGGTGAATACCTCATACGTGCGTATTATAATACCCAAGCAAGGGGCGTGCCTTGCTGGGCAACCTTCTTGCAATCCCGCCCCACCCTGTGCTATATTACCCTCACGACAACAAACAGCAACGATGCTGAAAGAGAGGCGCGACAATGTTCGTCGAGAGCTTTGTGGTGGCGGGGCTGGGCCATTCATCGTACATGGTGGGGCGCGAGAGCAGCCACGATGTGCTCGTCGTTGACCCCAAGCGCGACGTGCAGGATTACCTGGATGCCGCCGACCGGCGCGGGGCGCGCATCACCCATGTGCTGGAGACCCACAACCATAACGATTTCGTCTCCGGCAGCTACGAACTGGCGCATATCACTGGCGCGCAGGTGTGCGCCGCCGCCGACTCCGGCATCCAGTACGAGTTTCGCGGGCTGCGCGAGGGCCAAACCTTCAGCGTAGCGGGTATTGACTTCGCGGTGCTGGCAACCCCCGGCCACACCCCTGAACACATCAGCTTTCTCGCCCGCGACGGCGGCCAGACCGCGCTATTCAGCGGCGGCAGCTTGCTCGTCGGCACGGCGGGGCGCACCGATCTGCTCGGCTGGGAACTGGCCGATCCGCTGGCGCGGCTGCTCTACCACAGCATTCAGGATAAAATCGCCCGCCTCAGCGACGATGTGGAACTCTATCCCACCCACGGGGCCGGTTCATTCTGCGGCAGCGGCAATCTGAACAGCAGGCGCAGCAGCACGATTGGCGCGGAGCGCATCAGCAACCCAGCAATGGCGGCGCAGAGCGAGGATCAATTCGTCGCCGCGCAGCTAGGGCAGTTGGGGCCGTTCCCTACCTATTACAATTATATGCGGACAATCAACCAGGCTGGCCCGCGCCCGCTCGGTCGCCTGCCAGACCCTCATCCCCTCAGTGTCGAGCGGGCCAAAGAGCTACTCGATGGCGGGCGGCTAGTGGTGGATGGTCGCGAACCGCGCGATTTCGCCCCGTTGCATATCAAAGGCGCGTTCAACATTGCCCTCAGCGATGAGGCGTTCGCCCCCTGGGTCGGCTGGGTCACGCCGTTCAACTCGCCGCTGCTGCTGGTGCTGGCGCACGAGGAGCATGACTGGCCCGAGGCTAGCACTTCGCTGTTGCGCATCGGCTACGAGCAGGTGGACGGCTATCTCGCCGGTGGGGTGCAGGCGTGGCAACAGGCTGGGCTTCCCGTGCAGCAGATGGCGCAAATCCGCGCCGAGGAGTTGCAGGCGCGGCTCGAAGCTGACCCTGACCTGACCCTGCTCGACGTTCGCGACGACAAGGAGTGGGCGGCGGGCCACCTACCACAGGCGTTGCACATCGAGGCGGGCAAGTTGGAACAGCGGCTCACCGAACTGCCGCGCGAACGACCGATCGTCACCCTCTGCGCCGCTGGCTTCCGCAGCAGCATCGCCGCCAGCATCCTGCAACGCGCGGGCTTCCCTGAAGTCTACAGCACGCTGGGTGGTATGGACAACATCGAACACAAACATGAACATGAGGCATGAGCATAGTTGAAGGTCGACTTCCAATTAGCCCAGGTAACGCTGTATTTCTGTAGGGGCGAACCGTTGTTCGCCCTGGCTCAATTTACTGCATCACTCAGCACACTTGGTATTAACCAGGGAGCGGGGTTGGCCCTGCTCCCTTCCGCTTGGGTGGAGAGGCGAAATGTGGATTAATCCCAAATTGGCAGCCGCGGCGGATGGCTTCCACCCAGATAGCGTGGTGTTCGACATGGATGGCGTGCTTATTGACAACTCGCAAATCGTCGAGTTCGACATTGTTGCCGTCCTCTTCATCTTCACCGACGTTTATGGGCTGACCGACAGAGGAGTGGAGTTGCTAACCCGCAACGCGGTGGCCGCGTTCAAGCAGGCGGGAGGCTTTAACGACGATTTCGACCTGGTCTATGGCGTGGTCGCAATCTACAATGCGGTGCGCCTGGAAGCCGACATCGGCGATATCGCCACCCTGCGCCGTAATGCCCCCGACCTGGTTGCCGTTGCCAGCGCACAGCAGGGCGGCCTGCCGGGGTTGCTGGCAAGCCTGCCGCCCGCGGCGCGGCCCGATTGGACCATGGTGCAGACCGTCTGTGCCGAGATCTACTGGGGCGCCGACCTGGTGCGCCGTATCCTGGGGGTCGAGCCGAAGTATACGGTGCGGCGGGGGATGTGCGAGGATGAGCAGGCACTTGCCCGCCCGGAACTGATGAACGAATTGGCGGCGCTTGGTTTCAGCAAGTGGGGGATGATTACCGGGCGTATCGCCGTGGAGATGGATGTTGCGCTCAAGCGCCTGCCAGTGAACCTGCAGCAGCCGCCAGTAAGCGTCACCGGGGACCTCATCCGCAAGCCCGACCCCGCCGCGCTGGTGCGGGTGGTGCAAACCCTGGGCAGCAGCGGCGGCTACTACGTGGGTGACACCGCCGATGACCTGCGCCTGGTGCAGCACTATGAAGCGCTGCGGGCGGGCGCTGCCAGCCCATACGTCGCCGCTGAACGTGAGCAGCGCACCATCGGTACGCTTGATGTTGACGACCGGGCGGGCGGGTTGATCAGCCCTGCCACCTTGCCGCCTTTCCGCTGCGTAATGGTGGCGCGGGCGGGTGAGCAGGCGCTATGGCAGGCGCGAGGGGCCGATGGGGTCATCGCCAGCGTCAACGAACTCCCCCTACTGCTGCGCCAGATAGCGCGTATGGTATAATAGCCCCATGTTCGGGATAACAGAAGCTGATCTGATTGCCACCTTGCTCGACATCGCGCGGGCGCTGCTGATTCTGGCGCTAACCCTACTGGTAGCGCGAATCAGCAAAGCGCT
>QHBQ01000191.1 GCA_003243865.1 Candidatus Chloroheliales bacterium
CTCCTCCCCAAAGGGGGAGGTTGGGAGAGGGAGCAAAGCCAACCGCCCCAATCGAGGTACAGTTATGAACGAACAAACCAACCGCCACGAACCGCGCTACGTCATCAGCGTCGCTGCCCAGATGGTCAGCGTCCATCCCCAGACCCTGCGCCTCTACGAGCGGGTTGGGCTAGTCAACCCGCAGCGCAGCGGCGGCAACATCCGCCTCTACTCCGACGAGGACATCGAGCGCCTGCGCACTATCCAGCGCCTGATCAATGACCTGGGCGTGAACCTGGCGGGCGCGGAAATCATCCTCAATATGCGTGAGCAGTTGCAGGAGATGGAGCGCCAGCTAGACGCGATGCGCCGCCTGGTCGAAAACGAACTCGGCCCAAGATTGCTGGAAGGTCGCTAAAGATGAATAATCGTTTCACCGAGCAGGCCCAGCAGGCTATCCAATATGCGCACGAGATCCTGCAACAGAAGCAGCACACCCAGCTTGATGTTGAACACATCCTGCTTGCTCTGCTCAAGCAACCAGACTCCACTGTCGCCCGCATCCTTCAGCAGATGAAGGTTGACGTTCGCGCCCTCAGCATCGAAGTGGACGCCGCCCTCAGCAACATACCCCCCAGCCATGTCTCTACCTATGGCAGCGGCTTGGGGATTTACATCACGATGCGGGTGAAGAGGATGTTCGAGGTCGCCGCTGAAGAGGCCGACCGGCTGGGCGATACATTCATCAGCACTGAACACCTCTTCTTTGCGGTTGCTGCGGAGCGCACTGGCCCATCGGCACGGCTGCTTCAGCAGTTCAAGATAGATAAAACCAAGCTTTACGCGACGCTGCGGGCGGCACGCACCAATACGGACACTGAGAGTATCGCCGCCCAAGACTCGCCTGGTGAAGAAATCATAACCGCAGATCAACTTAGCCTAATGCGCTTGCGGCTTCGTTCACTCGAACATCAGGTGTCGGAGATGCAGCAGAAGATGGAGCGGCTTCAGTTGCGAGTTGACGCAATGATTAGCCTGTTCAAGGGCGAACCTGGTAAGCCACGCTCGCACGGTGAGCAAGAGTAGCAAGTAACTCAGCACTCATCACTCAGCACGTAACGCAAGTCTAATGATACTCTAGTGGCAAAAACGCGCCCACTCTGTTAAAATAGACGTATACAGAGTAGGCATATTATTGGACGTACCTTTGAAGACCATACACATCCGCTAATGTTTGCGCTCGATTACGGCATTCGGCAGCCCGTGTGTGACAAGGGTAGCCCCCGGAATCGAGGAATTGACTAATGAATACCCGTTTTACTGAGAAGGCCCAAGAAGCCATTCAGAGCGCGCACGAGATCCTGCAACAGAAGCAGCATACCCAGCTTGATGTCGAGCACATTCTGCTCGCTCTGCTCAAGCAGCCGGAGAGCAGCGTTGCTCGTATCCTGCAGAAGATGAACGTTGATACCAAGCAGCTTATCACGAAGGTGGATGAGATGCTCAACAACATTGCCCGCAGCTACAACTCGAACTATACTGGCGGGCTGCAGATCTACATCACGATGCGGGTGAAGCGGCTGTTCGAGGTGGCCGCTGAGGAGGCCGACCATCTGGGCGACACCTACATCAGCACCGAACACCTCTTCCTGGCGGTTGCTGCGGAGCGCACCGGCGTATCGGCGCGGCTGTTTCAGGAGTTCGGCATTGACCAGGATAAGATTAACAACGCCATCCAGCAGATCCGCGGTGGTCAGCACGCCACCGACCCGCAGGCCGAGGGCAAGTACCAACTGCTGGAGCGTTACAGCGTTGACCTCACCGCGCTGGCCCGCTCCGGTCAGCTCGACCCGGTGATTGGCCGCGAGGATGAGGTGCGCCGCGTGATGCAGGTGCTGGCCCGCCGCACCAAGAACAATCCGGTGCTGATCGGGGAGCCGGGCGTGGGCAAGACCGCCATCGTCGAGGGCCTGGCCCAGCACGTCGCCAGCGGCGATGTGCCGGAGATCTTGCAGGGCAAGAAGGTGATTGCCCTGGATATGGCCGCACTGGTGGCGGGCAGTAAGTTCCGCGGCGAGTTCGAGGAGCGGCTGAAGGGCGTGATGGAGGAGATCAAGAAGGCGAACAAGGAGATCATCCTCTTCATTGACGAACTGCACACCGTGGTCGGCGCGGGCGCCGCCGAGGGTGCGATTGACGCCAGCAATATGCTCAAGCCCGCCCTGGCGCGCGGCGAGCTGCAGTGCATCGGCGCAACCACGTTGGACGAATATCGCAAGCACATCGAGAAGGACGCCGCGCTGGAGCGCCGCTTCGCCACCGTGTTCGTTAACGAGCCGAGTGTCGAAGACGCCATCAAGATCCTGCAAGGCTTGCGCAAGCGCTACGAGGAGCATCACGGCCTTAGCATCGCTGACAGCGCCATTGAGGCGGCGGTCAACCTCTCATATCGCTACATCCAGGACCGCTTCCTACCCGACAAGGCGATTGACCTGCTCGACGAGGCGGCAGCCAAGGTGCGACTTGACCTCTACACCGTCAGCCCCGAACTGAAGGCGATGGCGACCCGCCTGGGCGAACTGGGCGCGGAGATGGGGCAGGCAAGCGATAGCCAGGACTATGAGCGTGCCGCAGTGCTGAAGGCCGAGCGGCTAGCGCTTCAGGAAGACTATGAGGCGAAGAAGGGGCAGTGGCTCGCCGAGCATCAGCTTGACGATGTGGTTGACGATGAGGATATCGCCGACATCGTTGCCAAGTGGACCGGCATCCCGGTCAAGAAGATGATGGCCTCCGATATGCAGAAGCTGGTCGAGATGGAGGACAAGCTGCACGAGCGGGTCATCGGTCAGGATGAGGCCATCCTTGCCATTTCCGACGCAATCCGCCGCGCCCGCGCTGGCATGAAGGATCCCAAGCGGCCAATCGGTAGCTTTATCTTCCTCGGGCCGACCGGCGTAGGCAAGACCGAACTGGCCCGTAGCCTGGCGGCCTTCCTGTTCGACGACGAGAACGCGATGGTGCGGGTGGATATGAGCGAGTATGGCGAGCGGCACACGGTGGCCCGCCTGATCGGTTCGCCCCC
>QHBQ01000007.1 GCA_003243865.1 Candidatus Chloroheliales bacterium
ACCCCGATGGCACCTTCAGGCCCGGGAGCCCCATTCGCCGCGACGAGATGGCTCAGATCGTCTACAAAGGGGTGATCACACCTTAGGTTGAAACCCTGCTGAGTTGGCCGCACAACCTTCACATTGGGCGTTTCGCATAAGGAGGAGGGAGAGCGCCAGCCAGTATACCTGCGCTATATCGCCGATGATGACCGCTATCGCACAATTGAGGGACACCGGCGGGTGGAAGCGTCCCGCCGCGCTCGCCGCTCCACAATTCCCGCTATAATTCTACGCGACGTTACCGATGGAGAGGCGGCTGACCTGGCGCCCATGCTCAACACCCAGCGACTCGACATTGAGCAATCGCGCCTGCGTTTCTTCAATCGCCGCTATCAGGAGGAGGGCAAATCGGTCAGGCAGCGGGCGAAGTTGCTCGGCGTGAGCATTGGCACGATCAGCAACTGGGATAACTACGGTGACCTGCAGGACGCTGGCATCCCCCTGCGTGCCTTCACCGAGCGCGAGCTTAACGCTGACGAGGTGCGTGAGCAACTTGAGCAGGAGATGCCTGATTCTTATGAGGTAGAAGCTGACATCATAGACAGTAATGACCCATCCGCAAAGCCCGCAAGGAGAACCAGACCAAAGCCAGCATCGGTTCAGAACATTCTTGAGGCAAGGCGCAAACGGCTACCTACGGTTAACCGGCTGGTGGCAGAGATACGCAAGGCTAACTATGCAATTAAGGATGGAACCGAGCGTGTCGCGTACGAACTGGCCTATGATGAAATTGGACGGGCGTTGGGTCTCGCCCAAGTGTTCAACGTTGAACAGCAGAGGTTAGAATATTTGGGCTGCGCAAGCGTTCAACGTTGAACACCCATGCAAGAACTAGATGCAACCAGGGTAAGCTCTAGTACCACAACATCAGCGGCATTTTCACAATGAGAACACCTTATGTGCGTGACGAATCAAAGGGGTTTTCATAATGAAGACCCTTTGGCGAGGAAGGGAGCGAGATGCGAGTAGCACCGGAGTAAACGCCTCTCACCCACTAGTGTTCGTCACAAACACATCTCACCCCAGTTGTGTTCATCACAAACACAACTGATTAACCAAAACAGGAGGTAGCAATGTCGGATGAACCCCAAGAGCAAGAACTTGAAGCTCCGCTTGTTCCCCACAGGCAGCTGGTCGTATCGTTCTATGGTGATAACATACCAGTGGCCGAGGTAGCGGCGGATGATATATACGTTCCTCTACGTCCGCTTGTTGAGTTCCTGGGTCTAGCGTTCAGTTCGCAGCGTCAGCGCGTGCTGCGCGATCGAGTAATGGCGGCAAGAGTTAGACAGGTAGCCATCACTGCCGCCGATGGCAAGCAGTACCAGACCCTTTGCTTGCCGCTGGATTTGCTACCGGGCTGGCTGTTCGGCATAGACACCAGTCGCGTTCGTGCCGATCTGGTAGACAAGATAGAGCGCTACCGTGCTGAGGCTTTTAGGGTATTGTGGAATGCCTTTAAGGGCGAAGTGCTGTCGAGTGCTGGCCTGCCGCTGGCTACCGACCTTACCCCAGCAGAGCAGATACTGACACAGGCTGAGGCGATAGCTGCGCTCGCCCGTCAGCAGGTGGAGTTCGAGCGCGGGCTGGCCGATGTGGCTGGCAGACAGCAGGCGATGGCCGATTACATGAGGAACTTTATTTATGAGACCCGTTCGCGACTTACTGCACTGGAGCTACGCTTGGACCCCGCTGCCCAGATTACCGATGAGCAGGCAGCGGAGATCGCGCTGGCAGTTAAGAACGTGGGTAGCGCACTGGAAGCAAAAGGCGCCAATGCAGGCTATGCCAAAGTGTACTCGGAGATGTACCGGCGTTATCGCGTCAGCAGCTACAAGAACTTGCCAAGTGCAAGGTACGAAGAGGTGTTGCGATGGCTCTCGAACTGGTACGAACAGGCGAGCGGCAAGCTCGATAACCAGGATTTGAATCCATCCTGACACCACCACCCAAGCTCATCCACAGAGGGGGTCATTATGCACCGCGCCATCAGCCGCTTTACTCTTCTTGCGGCTCTCACCCTGACTCTCGGCTCCCCTTACGCCCACGCCCAGCAGGGTAGCCAGTTCTTTCAAGCCACCGGCCATACCGTGAGTGGCAGTTTTCTTAGCTACTGGCAGGAGTATGGTGGACTGGCACAGCAGGGCTATCCCCTGACTGATGCAGCGCAGGCACAGAGCGAAACGGACGGCAAGACCTATCTGATGCAATACTTCGAGCGGGCAGTGTTCGAGCTGCACCCCGAAAACCAGCCGCCCAATGATGTGTTGCTCTCCCTGCTGGGAACTTTCAGCTACCAACGGAAGTACCCCGCTGGCGCACCCGCGCAGACCCCCAACACTGAACCAGGCTCGGTGCTGTTTGCCCCGACCAACCACCGCGTTGGCGGCGCGTTCCTGCAATACTGGCAGCGACACGGCGGGCCTGCACAGCAGGGCTACCCCATCAGTGACGAGTTCCAGGAGCGTAGCCCTACCGATGGCAGGACGTACCTGGTGCAATATTTTCAACGCGCCCGCTTTGAGTACCACCGGGAGCAGGCTGACCCGCAGCATCAGGTGCTGCTCGGCCTGCTGGGGCGGGAGGAGCTACAGTTTCAGCAGTCGAAGCCCGCAGGCGTATCAAACCTCGACGACGATGCTGAGGGCTGGAGCGTACCCTACTGCGAGGTGGATTCACGTGGCATATATCCCTGTGCCGGGCCAGGCATACCGCGCTACGACCCACCCTCGGCAGTGGCAGATCCCAGCAGGGGCGGCCAGTCCCTGCGGCTGGCACTCCAGGGGCTACCGAAGTCTTCCTCCAGCCCCGGACACTACGCCAACGTGATGTTTCGGCACGATCTCCCTGCTTCTGCAGTTAATGCCAATACCTTTGTTCTGGACCTCTGGTTCCTGTACCGCCCGCCCACCACCTTTAACGATCTCAATTGGAATGGCCAACCGGCACGGATTCAGGCGCTTGAGTTCGCAGTTACGAAGCGGCTGGGCGGGCAGGCCTGGGATGGAGAGATCCAGTGGTCTAACGTGCGCTATAGCCGCGACCTACCCTCGGTATGGAGCGTAGCCGCTACCGATAGCGCGGGGAACCATTCCTGGGTACCAACTGACATCGTGGCTCGACCCGATGCCAACCGCTGGCATCATCTGGTACTAAAGGTCAGCGTCAACGGCGGCCTGACCCACTACGACAGCTTCGCGTTCGACGAAACTGAGATTAAACTGAGCCAGTCCTACCCTCCACGCGCAGAGGGTGGCAATCTGGTGACCACCCACGTTCAACTTGATGGCCCGCCCGACATCGGCAGCGGGTACGAAGTGTTCGTAGACCAGGTAGATCTGAGTTGGGCTACCAAGTAGTTCCAACCCGAGTTAAGGCAGATGATGAGAAAAGTAATAGAGAGATGGCAGAACTTGGGACAAGCGAACTAGACCGTAGCCCGGTGCTGAAAGAGCAATTCAGCTTCCTCACCGATAGTATGCCGCGCCGGGCGAAGGGGATTGCCGCCCCTCTCAGTCAACCCAGTGCTTGGGTAGACGAATCTCTGGTGAAAAGCGAATTCTTGAAAGAGGGCAATGGCCACTTTGCCTACGACTGTAGTGCCTTCAGCGGCTGGCTGGCGGCGCGGCTTCGAGTAATGCCCATGATTCTGCTTCTGTTTGAGATGTAGAGGCAGAGAGCATAGAAGGAAATATCATGATAAACCAAACTTCAGATGATCAGGATAATCAGCGACTTTGTATAAGCAGGCTGTACGTGAAGAACTACCGGAGCATCCGCGAGGAAACATTCGAGCTTGGCGAGAATTGCAACATTATTCTGGGCCAGAACAACACGGGTAAGACGAACATTGTGCGCGTCCTAGACCTCATTTTCTCACCACTACCCCGTGTGGCTTACACTGACTACTTTATACACGATGAAGGTATCAATGTTGAGGTCACACTGATCGGGCTCAATGTAGAATTGGTTGAGAAGCATTTTCCCTTCGGCATGAGTGAAACGATCATCATCAGCTTCGCTTGGCCTAGGTTTGGCGAAACTCCAGATGAGCTAGTTGAGCCAGAGATTACTCTTCGCAACGCTGTAGACACAAGAGTACCAGGTAAAGAGTTTAGGCAGGAGTTGCTTGGTCGGCTAGGGTTTGTCCATATCGGACACTCTCACGACTATCAAGATGGGTCCGATCGGCGGCGTAGCGATATGCTACAGGAGCTAATTGGCTACTACATTGGCCTTGACGACCCCGAAATAGCACAAGCGTGGCAGAAGGTGGAGGAAGGAGCTGCTCAAGTAGAAGGTAGGATTGAAGAACTAGAGGGTATGATTAAGATAGACGATGGCAAATTTGCTATTAGGAGGAGTGTCGCACTTGGTAAGCTAAAAGAAGACCTCAAAAACCTAATCAGCGAGACGGTGCCAATTGATGATGTTGATATGAACTACCCTGTGTATGTGATGATGGATCTTAAGCATCACATTCTTGATGAGCCGGATGGGTTGACCTTCGAAAATCTGCTCAGTCACCTATCGATTTATATAGACGATGGTAAGGGAACAGCCATCAAGCCCAACCCATACACTGGCGACCCTGGCATCTTCGGTAGCACCCCAGCCACACAACATGGTGGTGGGATGCAAGGCTTGCTCGATATAGCTATGACACGGCTGCTTGAGCAAAAGCGAGGCAGGCAGGTCATCTTTGCAATCGAAGAGCCAGAGACAGGATTGCACCCACATATGCAGCGCAGCATAGTGCGACTACTTGATAGTATATGTAACAAGGCACAGCTAATAATCAGCACCCATTCCGAGAGCATCGCTCAGATGTGGCATCGCCGCGATTTCCGCGGCACGCTAATACTGGTAAGGCGCAGTACCATCACCTATGAAGGAACAAAGGCAAGCTCGATTACACGCGAAGCATTGAAGGCGGTGCCAACAAAACAGAGGTCTCTGGCTGATAGCGATCTTGTGGCCGCCCGCCATTATTTGATGAAGGCTGGTTGTGGCATATTCTTCGCTGATGGAGTTATCATTGTGGAAGGCCAGACTGAGCTTGGTGCTATACCTGCACTTGCGCGGCTTGCCCTCAGACACGACTTGGATGCGCTGAACATCAGTTTGGTGAGTGCGGATACATCCGGACAAATCCCATCTCTGATACGTCTGTGCGCTGCCTTTGGTATTCCTCACTATGCTCTCTTCGACTTTGATGCAGTCGCTAGCCCGAATATTAAGGCTATATACCCATCAATCATTGGGCTTGAGGTGAACGATATTCAAAGATTGAATGAAATTACTGATGCGCTGAAGCGAAACCAACCCAATCTCAAAGTACCAATACCTTCTGAAGGTGAGCTACGCGAGATAAACTCAATATTGGGGAAGGCGTACTGCGGGGTGTGGAGCCGCGATTTCGAGACCACTTTTGTAACTGGTACCCACACCGACGACCTTCAAGAGTTCTATAGCTCCTTCTCCCGTGTTAAGTTCGAGGTGTTGGGGGAGGGTTCTATAGAAAGACAGGCAAATCGTCTGAAGCACAAGCCTATGACAGAACATGAGGCAATAAACCTACTTAAAAGCTGTAAGGTTGAAGCCTACTGGCGTATCTTCGTTGAGACGTGGGTTGCCAACGACAGGATTTGGTCCAACCCAGAGATGTTGTCGTTGCTAGAACGGGCAATTATCACACTGGTGAGCCAAACAGCCGTCATTGGTACAAGCGGCTGGGAGGAGGAGCCGCACTCACTACTGAACATACGAGGCATAGTGAGACCAATGCAGCAGGATGAGGTTGATAGGGTATTCCCGTACTAAAGCATCCCTAGTTTGGCAGGTTTCTTTCACCTCAATCCGTTCTACCTTCCTACATTACAACCAGCAGGGCTATCCATACGAAACCGGATTAGCAGCTACAAGAGCCTGCCACATGCCGAGTACAATGAGGTGATGTTCGGCTGTCGCAGTGGTTTGATGAGTCGCTGCTGAGGCCGGAGCAAGAAGGTTCGCCGAAGGAGCAGGCATGAGCGACGAGCAGAGTGGTAATAGGGCAACAGGACCGAGCGCCCTTGACCGTAGTAGAGTGCTAGAGGGCGCAACTGCGCTACTTGCTGACGGTGTGCCACGCCGGGCGAAGGAGATCGCCGCTACCCTCAGCCAGTCTGGTGCATGGGTGGACAAATCCCTGGTGAATAGTGTACTGATCCGCGAGGGCAACGGACAGTTTGCCTATGACCGTAGTACGTTCACCTACCGGCTAGTGGGTAGCAACGATTCCCTTGCGCAGGTTGCTGTCGCCATCCCAACAGGCGAGAACCATCCACGTGAAGCAGTGATAGCTACGGCCAGGCAGCTTCTGGCGGATGGCAAACCCCGCACTGCACGGGAGATTACCTTGGCGCTTCGGGAAGGGGGTATGGCCGGGCTGGACAAGTCGGTAGTTAACAGTGTGCTTACCCGCGAGGGCAAAGGCGAGTTCAGATACGAGGACCAGAGCTACACCTACCCCTGACCAGGGTCGCCCCAAGCGAAGGGTGATACCAGGCGACTTCGACATCCTCACTGTGGGCGTGGTTGGCGTAGTCGTCGGTCTGGTGGCGCTACTGGCCGCGCTTCTGGTGCGCCTACGCTTGGAACAGAGAGGATATCGGGTGCAGAAACTGGTGCAGGTCAAGCAGCACGTTGCGTTCCTAGCTACGACTTATATCAAGATTGGCGACCGCCAGGCCGAGCTTGAGCCTCGCGCCGCGCTATATTAGCTAGGCGGTGGCAAGGTCGGCATCGCCATCATGCTGCTGCTCACGGAAGCGGATGCGCGGTGTATCCGGCACCAGCAGCATGATGGGCGTGAGGTACTTGAGGGTTGGGCAAATCGAGTGGCACGAGGTGCTTCGATTGGGCTGGGTAGCGACGACTTCCACATCACCCTGACCGCGCCACTCCCCGCGGGCGACCATCAGCCCCGCGCCGCATGGTGAGACTAGGGTCGCGCTTACCCCGCAGCACACCCCAGACTTCGGCGAATTGCCCCATTCGGCAAGAGATTGATGCCTGCTCGCATCCGTTGGTAGGTTTGGCGGTCGGAGAGGTATTAGCGCTAGCGCATCAGCGCGTACAAGAACCTGCCCCACACTAAGTTATAATGAGATACTAGAGTGAATAAATAGTGTGATGAGGTGGTTGGGAAAGGATGATAAAATGATAGCTCTCGCCAGCGTTCTTCAAACAACTTGCTATGCGTCGAGCTATGGAGATGTGCTTGCATATATCTTTGCATCATCGGGATCATCCAAAACGTACCCTCTTTGTTCTGCTTGACCAGAGAAAACTGCTGCAATAGACTAAGGCCATCATTGCATCGATGCTCGGTAAGACGTGTCATAGAGGACAAAGCCTCCCGAGAGCCACCACTTTCCCGGCCAAAGAACGAACAAGCTAGTAGCAGCAGCCAGGCATCGGGGTGGTGTTTCGAGACAGCATCTATCTGTTCTTTCATCATGTGTTGATACAACCTACTAGAGGGGTTCTGTAGCCAATCCATAACTTGCATGAATGTCTCGTAAGCCCTCATTTTAGCAAGAGCTATGACAATAGGTAGGGGTATTCCGTTTGTGAATTCAAAAATGGCCCTTTGTTGTGCAAGAGTAATGGGTGCTTCTCCTGCCATTGCTGCCTTATAAATGCCTCGCACCTCCCTAAAAGTCATCTCTTCTAGCCGCTTAATAGCTACAATATTGCGGGGGTCGTGATTCCATTCACTAGTAGTGACGACAGCTTTGCTACGCTCAGGTATATTTCGTACAAAAGTATCCACCCTACCGTCACTCATGCTCTCTATCTCGTCAACAATGATCAGCACGCGGTGCAAGCGGAGGAGTCTCTCGATCAGCTTCTCCTGCTCCCGATATGTACTAGCATCCTTGATATCTGTACGCTCCAAGGTTGTTGCAATCTCGCTGTAGACATCTTCTATGGTGCGGCATATATGGAGGGATGCGACTATTGGCTTCTCATCAATACCAAGCACTTCTTTCTTACCAGAAAGCCAGATAATTGCCTCGAAGCGATTTTCCGCAGGTAGCTTCATATGCTCATTCAGAAATTTATGGGCAACTGCCAGAGCTAGCTCGCTCTTACCTATTCCCCCTATTCCTGTAACAACCAGCAGCCTAACAGAGCTACTATGGAGCAGGTGCTGAAATAGCCAATCAAATTCGCGCTTGCGACCTACGAACTCAATGCAGTTAGGTGCTGGGAGATTGGTTATGGGCTTGGAAGGAAGTATGTCGTTTAGGTCAACACTTTCAGAAGAGAGATCAAGCCCGGTCAAGACTGAAGGGTGAAGCTCTCTTAGCACATAAAGTAGGGTATCGAAAGCATTGTTTTGGCTACAACACTCAATAATCCGATCGATGCATTCTCTCGGCGTGTGAGGGACATTGCTATAATCTAGCTCAACTAGCCTGTGGTTCATTCTAACAAGGGACGTGCAGAGTTCAGGCAGATGTTCACTGCGTAGGTGAGTGTTCATTGCGTTGCGCAGAGCTTGAAGATGTTCGGGACTCATTGCTCTTATCCTACATAGTGAGCTGTGATTGAGAATAGGATGTGACAACCAAGATTGGGATAGCCATATGACTGAATGTTCTATATTTGTTCTTGGTGTCTCTCTCTTGAGCCGTTGACGTTTTCCCAGCGTTTGACCATCTCCTCACCGAAATAAGCAGTTTCAATTTGGTCCTTGGCGTAGCTTTGTACCAATGGCATCATCCGAAACACATCATCCACATTACGATTGATGAGCGACAGGCGCTGCAACATTGTTAGTCCCTCATCACGGTCAGCCATTGACAGGCCCGCGATTACGCCCAGAGTCTCTCGTGATACCCCTCGATCACGATCAAACAAGGAGCAGGCAAGCAATAGCTTCCAAGCACTATTATTGCGCTCACGTACAAGATCGGCTTGTCCTTTGATACAATAATCCGTTAGGTCTCCTTCAGCATCACCCAACCAGCGTATTACCTGCTCAAAAGTATCGTCAGATACTAGTCTTGTTACAACCAACTTGATAGCTAGTGGTAGTCCCCCAGTTCGTTCAAATAGTTGCCGTCGTTGCTCAAGATCTAGCTCGAGACCTTGCAATACTGCCTCATGACTAATCATCCCTTCGGCTTCTTCCTGAGATAGGCCGGTTAGCCTCAACTCGTAAGCCAGCTCCACCGACTTGCGGGAGGTGATTATCACCTTGCTCGGTGAGGGCAGATTACGTAGAAAAACCTGAACCCGTTTATCATTTACCCTCTCAAGGTTATCAACAACCAGCAGAGTACGCTGCCCCTGCAACGCCTTTTGCACCAGAGCATCACGATCCTCTGACCTTGCGCGGGTGATGTCCTCACGCTCCAACGTTTGTGCTATTGTGGTATAAATATCGTCAAGGGTACGGAACGTTTGGCCGGAGAGTGCCGCAGTTTCGACCCCATTAACGGCCAGTACCTCTTCCTTAGCTGACACCCAAACAATCGCATCAAACCGCTCATCCTCTGATAGCTCATGGTATCTTGTAAGATACTCATGTGCAACAGCTAGGGCAAGCGCACTCTTGCCGACGCCACCAATGCCGGTAATTGATATTAGCCAAACCCTATCCTTTGGTGAAAGGCGCTGCCTTAGCCAGTGCAGTTCTCTCTCACGGCCCACGAAACTGTAATAGTCTGGCTGAGGGAGGTTATGATATAGCCTCGATGCTGGTGATGGTAGAGGTGATGATATATAGGTGAAATAATCAGCAAGCACTTGAGGGAATTCTTGCTTTAGCACCGTAACTAGCACAGCAAGCGCATTATGTTGTTCACAATACTCAACAAGCCCAAGAAGCATCTCTCTCTTACCAAGAGGAAGGTTATCAGGGTCTAGCTCCCTAAGCAATGAGCTGGCTTCACGTAGGTGCCAGGAGAGCAAGCGCACATCGTCTATGTAAAGGTGTCGGCTCATAGCATCGTAAAGAGTCTGGTTGTTATATGTGCTATCCGCCTCCTCAGGGGGTGCAGGGTGTGCCTTTTGTTCAACAATCGTAGTGGCGAGCTGAAGCAAGGCATCACGTGTAACTCTGCTCAGCTGATTTTGAGTGAGAAGCTGCACTTGCGCCAGTACCACCTGTTTCATTGCTGATTCTGCTGTTACTGCTTGAATTTGGGAGGAGTAGATGTCGCGCACCTGCCTCGCACCAGGCAGTGCCCATAGCTTCTCAACTATACAACGTAGTAGGTATGTTATTGCTCTATCAACCTGCTCACGATCAACCAGCTCTGGCAAAATATCAGCAAAGTGCTGCGCAGTCGTATCTTGCTCATCTGCTGCCGAGGCAACAGGCTGACTAACCATCTTCATCAGCGTATTATGTATGGTAAGGGATTGCCAGAAGCTGGAATCGCTGGTGATCGCTTCGACTATATCTTCGTCGTCATACTCCGCGATGAAACGATTGATACCGTTTTTCATTGCTTCATCGAGCGACTGGTAGAAAGCACTATCCTTACCAATTTTGCGAACAGTTTTAGCAAGCTGGTGACTATCACCCTCCCCGGCCCACTGCACCATCGTGTTAGCCAGCCGCTTAACTAGCTGCTGTTTGAGGTTCTGAGGGATAAAGTTATAAATATGGATGTCCATTGCTGCCTTCCTTACTATGTGGTATTCTGTCGAAGTCATAGAGCTTATCACATAAATACTCGTGCAAGCACCTCTGGCAGGGCTGGTCCTAGCTCAGCACAGAGTTCAGAAGGTTGCTTTCTGTTATAAAGCTCCTTGAAGCAAGTATGCAGCACAAGGATATTCGAGTCAAACCAATTATACCAGCTCTTATGCACTTTGTCATGTGTTTGGTTAAGCGTAACTGTTCACACTTACAGTCCACGAGTTTCAGGATTCGCACTCGCCACGCTCAAACCCTGCGCCGCGCAAACACCAAACGAGGCTTTTTTCTCATCTTTGGCCGCAAGTGTGAACAGTTACGGTTAAGCAGTATAATTATAACAGGATCCCTAGCGCTTTGCTATGAGCAAGCAGCACCTCAACGCCCTAGCGCATCGATGCCAGCCCTGCTAGCTAGTGCAGCCAACCTAGCACCAAAGGTATTCGCGTTCTTGTTTGGCAGCTGTAGCAACAATGGATGGTAACTGGAGCGTAAACATCAGAGCTTGTGTTATCAAAAGCGAGAAAAGGAGCTATATTCGTGATGCCTAGAAGAGAAAAAGTAAAACAAACTGGTGCCCACGATGAGGGCGCTTCCCAGCAAGATGCGGTTGTATCTGCCTCCCTTGACGCTGAGGTGGATGGTCCAGAGGCCGATTTGCTAGGCTGGTATCAAACTGCGGCGAGCGTAGCTAAGTACATTGTGACTGAAGCAACTACTCCCCTGACGCTTGGCATTCAAGGTAATTGGGGCAGTGGCAAGACCAGCTTCATTAAGCTCATAATCCGGGGTTTTGCAGATATGCAGAAGAGTGGCAAGGATGAGCAGCATATTTACCATGACACGTCCGTTGAAGGTGCGGATTACGAGTTGCGTTACTACAAATGCCTAAAAACCGGTGATAATATCGCCCACATCTATGTAATGAGCTTCAACTGCTGGCTTTATGCTCAAGGCGACTACGACGTAGATGAAATATTTCTGCTCTACGTTTCGCGCACCCTTAGCACGCACCCTCAGTTGAAACCGATCATCAACGCCCCTCAAGGGCTGCGAGATACGGCCAAGAATGTAACGAGAGCAATTGTGCCGGGTATACTTAAAAGCATCACTAAGAAGCTGACTGGGGATGACGAGGATGCGGAGGAGTACGGGCAAACAGTATCCGATGCGACGACAGCTTTGCTGGGTGGCACTCCCCCGGATAAGCTAATGAGCGAACTAAGTAAACTAAAGAAAAAGTTCAGTGAGGTAGTAGCGGCCCTACTGAAATGTAAAGGGACTGCCGACAACAACCGACTTGTTATAGTCATAGATGACCTTGACCGGGTTGAGCCAGTTAAGGCGGTAGAGACTATCGAGAAGCTGAAGGTCTTTCTCGATGTTCCTGGCGTGGTATTCTTTATCGCTGCTGACCTGGGCGTAATCGAACATGGTCTCGTGCAGAAGTTCAACAAGGAAGGCGGTACATACTACGGCAAGAACTACCTTGATAAGATTGTACAAATACGCTACCAGCTGCCTTTGCTGCAACCTTCCCAGACTCTCGCGATCATGAAGGAACACGATAAGTTCGTTGAAGCCGTGGGCTTGAGTGGTGATCCTTCTGACCAACAGGCTTTCAATACTGAGGCTTTTAAGCTCATCTGGTATCTGCCAGGTATTGGAACCAATATCCGAACCATCCACCGCGTGCTTCTCAACTTCGAGTTCATATGGTCGCTAACCAAATCAGCAGGACGTGCTGTAGGTACTAGCGAAGCTATTTGTCTTCTCGCCCTCCTTGTTATGGACCAATACAGCCGCCAACTGGTTGAGTTGTTTTACACCTGGAACACGCTTGGTCAGGCAAGCATAAACCTGACGCTTGAGGCAGGTAAGCTCTTCCCCAACGCGCAAAAGGAGATGGAACGATTCCTCCGGCTTATACAGGATATGGGCTACAAGGTGGAAGACTGGCAGAAGGCATTTGCGTATGCAACTCCCATCACCGGGATTTCTGGCTTTATTAAAGGCGAGTCCGGCGCTAGCGTTAAGGTGATATAGAGGTGGAGAAGAGTAGAGGGAGCATGTCTGTATAGAAAGGCAACCGAGCGGGTTTGGCCGTAGGCGGGTGCTAGAGGAATCATCACGGCTCCCCGCACAGACTTGACACAGTGAGCATCGGAGATTACCCAAGCGCTACGAGAGCGGGGATGGTGGTGCAAGTCACGCCAGAGTTGAGGCGCTGATGTTCTACTCACTGCTCGCCTCCATCTTCAACCTGGGTTTGACTTCCGGCTTGGCAGTTGCCCACGAAGTACGCAGCGACGAAGTTACCCAGCATAGCGGCGGAGTATTTGTAGCGTTCGCAGGCTAGCTGCTCGGCGCGGTGGGAGACTGCGCTGGTGCTTGCGCCAACAGTAGCCCGTTCATGGCGACCCTCGTGGATACCGGGGGCATCACTATGCGCCATATCGCAGACGGGGCAATAGTGCTGGTCAAGGGCTGGATTGGCATCATTGTCTAGAGGTTGGCCGATGAGTGCTTCGACCACATCCCGGTTTACTTGCTTCCATGCGGCATCGTCGAAGCGGCCATAGGCGTCGCGTATAGGGAACGTGACGGATGAGAACTCCTCGCGTTCTCTGTACTGCTTGCTGGTTGCTGGATAATGCTCAATGAAGGTGCAGTTATCGGGTTTGCCCAGTTCGCAGTAGATCGGCCAGGCGATATCATCGAACCAGGCGGTAATGCTCACCGTAGTCGCTTTTGTGTCGGTGAGAATGACTACATACTCGTCGCCACGCCGGTAGATGCGCAGCCTGCATTCGGTGTTGCCGCTGCCGCGTGCCAAAGGTAGCGAATCGTAGTAGTTGTGGGTGGTATCCAGCACCAGCACCATCGGTGTAGCACTAGGACCGTTGCCTTGCCCTTGTTTTCGGCTCATTGATTAACCTCCTGGCTTATCGTACTGCTATAACTGCTTATCGGCAACTGCTTATCGGCCTTGCCTTATAGTTCGCCGCGTTCGCCTCGCTCGTCCTGGCCTATTCCTACACCGTCAGTGACTATTCCCCATTCCCTGGCACTGCGTTCTGCTTCTAGTTGCTGTGATCCTGGTGACGGGCTAGCGTTCGGTGCTGGGACGGAGCGTGGTGTTGGTCTCATGCTTGCTGCACCTGTTACGCTTGGAAGTGGGCGATTGACTGCCAGTGTTGGCAGCGGGGCGTTGCTGGAAACTCTGGCTCCAAAGGAGGCCACACCATAATACGCATCGTCAAAGCGAGCCTCGCGGTAGCCCTCAGCCTGCTTCTCTCTGACTTTCTTCGCGAACAAATCGCGAGCGGCGCTGCCCTCCAGCTGGTGGCCCTGTCTGCTCAGGTCTTTGCCGCGCCTGCCCCAGGTCGCCTCATAGTAGCCATCATCGAAATAGGCAGCCGCCCATACTTTATCGCTGCTGCCCGCTCGGTAGTGGCCCACCCACTGTTCGATTACGTTAGCCATAGCCGATATCCCCTTGCTTATCAAGGAGGGACCAGGTAAGCCAACCCTGACCCCACCCTGCTTTATAGTTCGCGACTGACTTCGCCACGACCCACTTCCTGCATCTCCTCGATCCGACGATCCAGGTTTTCACGGTCGTCCAGCTCGCGCTTGTACGCAGGCGGCAGCAGGTCGGTGTCGTTGGTCTCGCGAATTGCCAGTTCAGTCATTAGCTTGATGTCGGCAGTGGAGGGTCGCAGTCGCTCAGATGCCTGTATTAGCGCGGATTCAGCATCAAGCCCCTCGTCCTCAGTTAGTTCCAACGCCTTAATCGCCAGCGCTTCCAGCTCCGCTCCGGTCCAGCCCTCGGTGCGGTCAACGACCACCTGCGGCACACTGATGTCGGAGTTTTCCAGCTGGTAGTTACTTGCCATGATCTTGATGATGGCCTCACGCTCCAAGGCATCCGGAACCAGGAAGGCGATTTTGCGGTCAAACCGCCCTGGACGGCGTAGTGCCGCGTCCATCAGATCTGCGCGATTGGACGCTGCAAGGAAAATACACTTACCGCGCAGGCCGGGGTCGGCCATAAACTCCAGGATACGGCGGAAGATGCGACTGCTCACGCCGCTGTCGCCCTGGCCGCCACGCTGGAACGCCTGGTCGGCCTCGTCAATGAAAACGATCACCGGGGTCAGGCTCATAACCGCGCGTAGCGCCTTCTCCAGGTTGCGCTCACTCTGACCGACCAGCCCCTGGAAGATGCGGGCGGGGTTCAGTTTGACGAAGTTGAAGCCACACTCCTTCGCAATCGCCTCGGCCATTGCGCTCTTGCCTACCCCGGCTGGCCCGACCATAAGCACGCCTTTGGGCATCCGCTTGAGGTTGCCGGTCTGCGCCGGTTTAATTACCGAGCGGTCAAAGAAGCGCTTCACGTGTTCAAGCCCACCGATGGCGGCAAAGCCGAAGCGAGGTTCGACCACTTCCAGCACATCACCGAACTCGGTGCTGATGATTTCGTCCTTGCGCTCCCGTACCAGCGCGGAGGTGAGGGTGCCAGTCTGCTTGGCGCGGAGGAATACATCCTCAATACCGAGCAGGCTGAGGCCCGCCGTCGCATTCGCCAGCGCGGCCGCGGCCATCTGCAGCGAGACCGCAGTTCCCGGTTTGGCGATATAGTAATCTATGTAGGCAAGGCGGGTGGCAGTATCGGGCAGCGGTATCTCGATGGCTTCATACTTGGAGCTGGCGGCGCGCAGCGAGGAGTTGAGGTCCACCAGATTGCTGACCGTGAGGATGACCATGTTCCCCTTAGCGATAATCGCCGGGTTGCGGCCCCAGCTCTCAATTGTAATCAGGTTGGTGCGGTCTTCCGCTGACATCATCGCTGGGCCGCTATCGGGGGCGAGGTATTCGGCATAGTCGATGACCACCATCACTTTGTCGCCCTCTTCGAGCAGCTTCTGCAAGAGCGGCAGCGCCTGGGATGGCCCTTTGGGTAGCTCCACATCGCTTCCCGCCCCGCCACCGGTGCCGAGTGCGGCCATCACCGCGCTACTCATCCCACTGCCAGCACTGGAAGCGGGTTGCTGGTAGCCCATCACCGTCAGAGCTTTGTTCTTCATCGAAGCGGTAGCGAACTCGATGCCAGCGGCGCGGTTGTAGTAGCAAATAATATCGCGGGGGAAGATCGCCAAGTGCCGACGCAGGCCCTTGCCTGGCTTAACGATATCAAAAACATTGAAGTGAAGGATGAAAGCATGGGCCACCCCGCTTGTGTATTTACCCCGCAGCGCCGCCTCCCATGCTGGATTGGGGAATGTCTCGCTGATGCTGCTGTTCATCATCTACCCCCTTGCTCGTTTGACTGCCTGGTGGTTTCGCTGTGCGGTCCGGACGCGCGGCTCCGGCGCTTGCTCTTAGTGGCGGTACGTGGTGTCGTGGGTTTGTTCGCTGTTGTACACGGGCTGATTGTCATGGCGGTGCTGCTCGATTGGCCCGGCCAGCTCCACCGGGATAGCGGCAGCGTTCAGCAGCGCCTGCAGCTCTTGTATGCGCCTGGCCCCATCTGGGAAGGTGCTGCCCTCGTTGATGGCGAGGGTGATCTCCCCTCTGGGGGAGATCTCTATCGAACCTTTCACGGTTGTCTCCTCTCCTAGCAGGTGAAGTTGATTACCACAGTGCCGTCAGCCCGCTGAAACAGCTCCTCGATGCCAAAGTTCTGCTGCACGAACTGGGCGATTTCGGCCTTGAGCAGGTTCACGCCGACGGCAGCCATGATGGTCAGCAGTTCACTGGTAAGTATCGCATCGAACCTGGTCTGCTCGGCGTTGGTGTGGCTGATTTCGATTTCGCCACCCCGCTTCACCATGATGTCGATGCCGTAGTAGCCACCCAGGCGAAAGCAGAGCCGCTCGGGGTTATTCTCGCGCAGCAGGGTGGTGCGGTCGGGCAGCAGGTGTCCGATTTCGTACATCTTGGCCGCGACGTAGGCGTTCACCACGGGAAAAAGAGTGGCGGTGGTGAGCAGGCCAGCGACGTGTTCGTTATCTACCCTGGCCTTAACTACTGCTACTTTATTACAGGGCATCGTGATCCTCCTTCTGGGTTATAGTTCAGGGCTTTCGGTCCCAGATCGCGGCCCTGCCGTTCCAGCGGCTCGGTATCTATAAGCTGGGGCTGCGTTTCGATGTCCAGTTCGCGGCGAGCACTGCGCACCATCTCGATGGTGGGTGTGTCGGCCACCCCTAGATCGCGAGCCGAGCGCGGCACTTCGTCAAGGTCGAGTAGCGTGGCGCGGCAGATGGTGGCGATTGAGCGCAGCTTGGTGTCCAGATCGCCCACGTTGCGGTGTTTTGGCACGGTGTCCAGCACCGCCTGCACCCGCTTAATGGCCTCATCCATCTCATTGTCGTTGTAGAAGTTGAGCTTTTCCATCTCCGCAATCAGGTTGCGGAGTTGTGCGGCGGATTTGCCGATCAGCTTGCCGCCGTTCTTCTGCATCGAGGCCAGTACGTCGGTGGTGGCTTCGTAGACCAGGTTGCGCAGCTTGGCGATCGCTTCGCTGAGGAAGTCTCTCAGCATCTCAGCCTTCTGCTGCCTGGCCTCGCGCAGCACCTCATTTATCATCTGTTCGCGCTGCTGGCTATCGCGGCGCTCGGCCTGGCGCTGCTCGACGATGCGCTCGGCTGCCGCTCGCTCCTCGGCCAGCATACTGGGTAGCGGCACCAGGCTGGGGATGGTCTTGTAGCTGAACGAGCCGACAATTGCCTCTCCGGTGGGGATCTTCGCCCTGATGCGGGCAACGAACATTCTGACGAAGCCTTCCTCCTCCTGCCCCTCTTCGCCGGTCATACTGTCGGGGTCTAGCGCTTTGAGGTAGCGATAGCTGCGGTGGGCTTGAATAGCGTACTCGGTCAGTAGCTCACTGACCAGCGCATCGTAGTTGGCGGCGATGTCGTCGCGGATAGCCAGGTACCTGGCGCGGTAGCCTTCGTTCTCCCGCTTCCAGGCCTGGTAGGCGGTGGCGGGTACGAAGTAGCCCCAGAAGGTATCGAGCGAGTGCCGCTCCAGGCACTTGCGGGCGTTACTCTCCACACTGCCCAGCGCGTCGAGGATGCGTTTGGGCAGCAGCCGCTTGTTGCCCAGCTCGATGATGCTGGCTTCCACCAGTTCCCTGGTTTCCGCTTCGGGCAGTCCCAGATCCTCGGCCTCCAGTTTGGCCTCGCCGCGCCAGCGACCGATGGTCAGTTTGACGGTGACCCCATCTCTGAGCATATCCACCCACCTGGCGTCCGCCAGCTGGATGTGGTCCTCGCCCAGCGCCAGGGCCATCGCCCTCAGCTTGCGCTCCAGGGGGGTAAGCTGCTCGTCCTGCTCGGTTCGCAATGGGACAGGTGGCGGCAGAAACGGGCCGGAGGGTGTTGTTGAGTTGGTTATCATTGCTACCATGGCTAAAGCTCCTTCTTTCGCTACTGCTTGCTATTCTCTATGCGCTAATTATACCATATGTTTTTCATACTGTCAATAGCCTGTTCGGGCTTGACTCTATGAAGCTCACCAGGTACAATGTAGGCAATATGCTCTTGAGAGGGGTTGGCGGTGTCATCCATATCTCTGCGGCTCAGTGAGGTTGAACTTAGCGAGTTGAGCGCGGCGCGGGGTCGCACTAAAAGGGCGACATATTGCCAGGACGCGGCGGTGTGGTTCGCCCAGCGGGTGCTGGACTACGCTCAGGTCGCGGGTGAAGCGCAGGCAGGGGCAGTTCT
>QHBQ01000521.1 GCA_003243865.1 Candidatus Chloroheliales bacterium
GCGACCACCCCTACGCCGCTTACTGCGACCGGCGCGGCCACTGGCACCACCGCTGTCGTTCCCGCCGCGCTGCCGACAGCCCGGAATCAGACTGCCGCTACCCCCAGTGCGAACCCCAACCTGCCCGCCAACCAGCTAACCGCAGCGCTGCCCGCTGGCCCTAGCGATGTCGCCCCCGCCACTGACCTCACCACCGGCCCGCTTACCCCGGCGGCGCCGACCCCGCAGGCAGCGGTCAACTTCAGCGGCCAGGACAAGGCCCCGCTCGGCTCCTGGCCGGTCACGATTGCACTGGTCCTCATCGTCCTGCTCGTGGCCTGGGGCGCGTACCAGTTCCTACGCAAGCCAGCAGTGCTGCCAGCGGACATGGAATCCGATACGCTGGTCAAGGTTACGCCGCCGGTTGAGCCGAAGGCGGTCGCGCCGCTCACCAACGAGGCGGCCACCACCAGCGTGGTTGATACCACCAAGCCGGAGGCCGAAGCAATCGCCACCGGCACCGCCGCTGCCGCCGCTGCCGCCGCTGCCACTGCGCCTGCTACTCCCGAGAGCGTCACTTGCTCGAACTGTGGCACGATCAACCCGTGGGACGAACTGCACTGCACCAACTGCGGCGCAGCGCTTGATGCCGACAAGCAGCAGGCGCTGGCCGAGGGTGTTACAGTGGCTGCCGCTGCCCCCGCCGTTGTTAACGAGGCGGCTGCCCCCAGCGTCACTGTCGCCCCGCTGGTCGCCCAGCCACTCGACCTGCCCGACGAGCAGTTGCCCTACCTGGAAACCCTCAGCCGCGCTGACGAGCAGCTTGAATACGTCCTTGACCGCACCTACATCACCATTGGCCGCGCCCGCACCAACGACATCGTGATTGACAACTCGTTCGTCGGCTGGGAGACGGTTTCGCCCTATCACGCCGAGTTGCGCTATCAGAACGGCCAGTTCGTGTTGGTGGACAAGCAATCGGACAACGGCAGCTTCGTCAACCGCGTGCGCACCGGCAGCAATGTGCTTGAGGATGGGGTATCCCTCTCTTTTGGCAAGGTCGAGTTCATCTACCGCCAGCCCGCCCAGTAGTGCTGGGCGCTGAGTGCTGAATAACAGCAAAAAGCCCTCTTCCACAAGGGCGAGGGCTGCGGTGAGGGGTAATTATGGCTGATGATGAGCGGGTTGCAATTGCCGAGCAGGATAGCGCTGCTGAACAGCCAGCGTTGCAGAATGACGCTAGCGAAGAGGCTAGCGCATCAGCAGCGCCGTCTGTTGCCTCGGCCAACGGCCATCAGGCGGACGAGCTACCCCCCACTTCCGACCGGCCCACCCCTGCGGCAGACCAAGCGTTTGCTGCGCTCGATCAGCCCGCCCCAGCGGAGGATATGACCTGGGAAGCTGCCGCCGACGCGATCAGCATTGCCAACACCGATGGCACTGCGCCGCTCGATGTCCGCGGCCCAGAGCCGGTGCCGGAGGGGATGGAGTGGGACGAAGCGCCAACCGTCGTCATCGCCCCGTCTGAGCCGACCCCGATGCAGCCGCTGCCGCTCGGCGCGGTGCTGGCTGATAAATATGTGCTGCGCGGCACGCTCAGTCACGATCAGGAGCAGAACATTTACCGTGCCGCGAGCATCGCGGACGACGAACTCTACACTATCGTCGAGAGTACGCAGCAGGACGCGCGCGGCAACCAGCAGGTGACTGGCGAGGGCCTCAGCCACCCCCACCTAATGCCGGTGATTGACCTCTTCACCTATCAGCCCTATGGTGATACCCCCCGCTACTACGCCGTCTCCATTGCCGCCGAGGTCAGCTTGCTACTCAGCGACCTTGACGTTGCTTTGCCCATCGAGCAAGCCCTGGCCTGGGCCAACGAGCTAGCCGAAGCCCTTAACTACCTGCACGAACAGGGGGTCTACAGCCCACGGCTGACCCCCGACAACATCCTGGTTGAGAACGGCCACGCCCTAATTGGCGGCCTCAGCGCCGTACAGATGGCGGCCGACGGCGAGGGTGAACAGGAGACCCTCCGTCGCCATGATGTGGCCCAGTTGGCTCAAATCATTGCTTATGCGATGAGCGGCAGCCGCAACGTCGACCCCGCCACTTTGCCGCTGCTGCGTGGGGCTGACGATCAGCCGTTGCCCGACCCCATCCAACTAGCGCTCGGCACTGCCCTCGCTGGCGAGCAAGGCAGCGCCCGCGCCTTCTACGCCGATCTGTTCGCCGCCTGGCGGGCGGCGGTTGCTGCCCCGACTGACCAGTTGCTGCACAGCGGCAAGCTGTCGCACATCGGGATGCTGCGCCGCAACAATCAGGATAGCCTGGCGGCAATGGAGTGCGTGATGATGGTCCAGTCGCTCAGTGGCGCCTGCGGCGTTTACGTCGTGGCCGATGGCATGGGCGGACATAAGGCGGGTGAGGTTGCCAGCGCAATTGCGGTCAACGCCGTAATCGCCAGCCTGCTTGGCAGCACGATTGCGCCACTCTATAGCGAGGAAAGCGCCAATCAGGTCATTGTCGAGCAGACGATGCGCGAACGCATCATCGCCGCAATTCAGGAGGCCAATCAGCAGGTGAACGCGATGCGGTTGCGCGAGGGCAACGATATGGGTACCACCGTCGTCGCCGCACTGGTAATAGATGGTCGCCTCTACATCGGCAACGTGGGTGACAGTCGTGCCTATCACTATCGTCCTGCCGTTGACCTGCGCCAGCTAACCGCCGACCACTCGCTGGTTGCCCGCCTGGTCGAACTCGGCGAACTCAACGACGCAGAGGCGGCAGCGCACCCCCATCGCCACGTCATCTTCCGCTCACTCGGCGAAAAGCCACGAGTCGAGGTTGACACCTTCATCGAGCCCCTCCAGGCAGGCGATCGCGTGCTGCTCTGCTCTGATGGCCTCAGCGGGATGGTCTCCAACGCCGATATGGCCACCGTGCTTGCCAGCGAACCCGACCCCCAGGCGGCAGCGCAACGCCTGGTCGAACTCGCCAACGCGCACGGCGGGGTAGACAATATCTCGGTCATCGTGGTCAACGTCGAACAGGCAGTGATGAACAAGCCAGTGATGGACTTGCCGGAGTAATTTAGCCCTCAAAAGGAGAAAAAAGATGCGTAGTCTTTCATCAACCCTTAGCGTGAACGGCCTCTGGTATGTGCTGGTTGGACTGTTCCTGATGTTCGTTCCCAACATATTTGCCGCCCCGCTCGGCCTTACCCAGCCGCCTCTCAACTTCTACAACGCGCTGGGCGCAGCCGGTATGATCGGCCTGGGCGTCGCTGCCGCTGGCCTCGCCCGCAACTTCACCCCTGCGGGTGTCGGCGGCGTCATCCTCGCCAACTTCATCGTCCTCATCACCATGCTCTACTGGTTGTTGTTGGTAAAGAACACTGGCGCGACCAGCACCGGCAACATAGTGCTGTGGATTGCCTTCGCCCTGCTCCTAATCATCACCCTGGCCGAAATCGCCTTCCTCAACAACCGCCGCTGGCGCAGCCGCTAACGCTGCTAACTCATATCCGCCAAAGGGGCAAAACCCCTCCCCCAAAGGGGGAGGCTGGGTGGGGGAGCAACTCGCGCGACACGCACCCACCCCTAGCCCCTCCCGATGGGAGAGGGGATAAACGCCTCCCTCATTGGGGGAGACGGGAAGAGGGTTCGAGCTTTTTACGGTCGGGAGATCGCAATCAGCCCCACCGTCCCCAGCACGTAGAGGACGACTACCACGAACGAGTCCACCCCCATGCCCAGGATAGCGTTCCGCTTGGGGCGGAACACCAACCCCCAGATGTAGACGGTGGTTAGCAGAATGCCCAGCCCGGCCTCGTAGATGTCCACGCTGGTTGCCTGCGGCAGCGCCGACTGCCCCGACAGCACGCTCGCCACGATGAACAGCACCGGCAGGAAGGCGTTGCCGCCGAAGATGTCGCTGAAAGCTAGCTGATAATCGCCCAGCTTCACTGCCGCGAGGCCGGTGGAGAGTTCCGGCAGGGCGGTGGCCGCCGCCAGGAAGGTCGCACCGAACAACACCCCGCTCAAACCCCAATCGGTGGCGATCGCCTCACCGCTCTGCTCCAGCACCACCCCCGCCGCCAGCGTCACCACTGAGGCTAGGGCGAAGACAACCACTGTGCGCGTTGTACTGTGGCCTTTGTCTTTCGCCTGCTTCACCTTCTCCGCCTGGGCTACTCCGCGCCCCTTCTGTGCGCCCGGCGCTACACCCTTCTCCTGCCAGGGCAGGTCGGTGCGGGCCTTGCCCAGCAGCCATAGACCAATCCCCCAGAATATCACGATCAGCAAATCGCCCGGCCCGACGCCTGCCACCGATACCGCCCCTGATAGCATACTCGCCATGATCGCCACTATCAGTACCCCGATGACCAGGCCGCCCTCCAGCACCAGCACCAGCGAGGCTGCGAACCAGGTCAACGGCGGCTGGCCGTGTAGCCCAACTGCGTCGAGCAAGGCCAGCACCACCGTCTGGATAGCAATGCCGCCCAGGATGTTGCCGATGGCGATGTCAAGCTGATGGCTGAGGCCCGCGCTGACGGTAATCGCGATCTCCGGCAGGTTGGTGGCAATCGCCAGCAGGATCAACCCGCCCAGCGCCTCGCCCAACCCGAACCGCTCGGACAGCAGATCGCTGGTGTCCGACAAAGCAATGCCCGCCACCCACACGGCAGCCGCAGCGGCAAGGAAAATTATGATTAGAACCAGCAACGACATTCCGCTGAACATGGCTACATTATACACCAGATGAGGGATGCCGGGTTGCGCCGCTTTCCTTGTCACCCGCCTCGAAAACGGGTACAATAGAGCATAACCAACTGCCTTCGTGCCTGGAAAGAGACTTTATGCGCCTGCGCTTTCTTACTCGCGGCTTCTCGCTGCTCGTCACTTTCGTCCTGGTTCTCACCACTTTCTCGACCACTAATTCGTTCGCCGCGCAGGCCAACTTCGTTGCCATTGCGGGCGACCAGTTTACCTACAACGGCCAGCCGGTCAAGCTGAAGGGGGTCAACTACTACCCGCAGCTAACCCCCTGGGCGATCATGTTCGACTACTGGCAGGGCAATGCGGTGGATGCCGACATGGCCCGCCTGCAAAGCCTGGGCGCAAACGTCGTGCGCGTGCTTATCCCCTACGGCACTGACCACGGCTGGACCGACGATAGCGGTGCGATTGATCCCGACCACCTTGCCGACCTCAAGCAACTGGTGCAGGCAGCGGGCAACCACAACCTCAAGGTTGATCTGACCCTGTTCGACTTCTACGACGGTGCGCCAGGGGCAGGGACCGCTGAGGAGGGCCGCAACCTCACCTATCTGACCCAGATGGTTAAAGCCTTTGGCCGTGATGACCGCATCTTTGCCTGGGACCTGCACAATGAGCCGGACAACTATGCGCTGTGGACAGCCCGCCACCGCCCCGACCTGGTGCTAGACTGGCTGCGGCGCATGGCTGA
>QHBQ01000304.1 GCA_003243865.1 Candidatus Chloroheliales bacterium
CTTTTACCGATATTCGTGAATTGGCTGAAATAGCCAACGCGTCGCGGCAACGCGCTCGCCAGATTAGTGGCAATGCGTTCTATACGAATATCGGTAAAAGGCCCGTTGCAGTCGCTGATCGCGCCGATGCTCAGGTTCATCAGCGGGGCCTGCCGTTGCTTGCCAGCAGGGTCAATAAAGGTCATGTAGCCAGCTTTGCGGTCCTGGTAGGAGTATAGCGGGGCGGTATCCTGCTCGAAGCGCAGGATCGCCAGTTTGCCGATCGCCTTCACCCGGTCGGGGGCGGTGATGAGCAGGAAGTCGGCACCGCCGATGTGACCAATGAAGTCGCTGGCACTGCTGTGCTGGTTGATCAGCTCGTTCAGCATCTGCCCAACGAACTTCAGCGCATCGTCACCGGCAACGAAGCCGTAGACCTCGTTGAATACGCCGAAGTTGTTGATCGTGATATTCGCCAGTGACCAGTTCTGCTCGCGCAGCAACCTCTTCATTTGCTCTTCAATCAGCCTGCTGCCCGGCAGTCCCGTGACCGGGTTGGTCAGGCTTTCGCGGGCGGCCCGCTGCAAGGCGTTGGCGACGCGAAGGCGCAGCTCTTCGATGTCGAATGGTTTGGTGATATAATCGTCCGCCCCCAATTCCAGCCCGCGCATCTTGGAGCTACGCTCATCGCGCTCAGTCAGAAAGATGACCGGGATGTGACTGGCCCGCATATTATGGCGCAGGTTGACGCAGACGTCGTAGCCATCCATGTCAGGCAGGTTGATGTCTAGCAGGATGAGGTTGGGCATCGTGCGGCGCACCGAGGCGAGTGCGTCGTTGCCAGTTGCCACCGCACTCGTCTCATAACCCTGCGCGTTGAAGTAGAATTGCAGCATACTAGCAATATCGGGGGCATCGTCAACTACCAGCACCTTTTCCTTGCTCATTTGCTGCTCCTTGCTTCCTGATCGGTCAGCGCTTCGGACCCTCTCCCCGCCTCCCCCAGCGGGGGAGGGGTTTGTCCTCCCCTCCCATCGGGAGGGGTTGGGGGCGGGTCGGTGCTGCGCGATTCGCTCCCTCTCCCCGCCTGCCCCGCCGGGAGAGGGGCGCTGTGACTCTCAGCCTCGCCCAGTGGGGGAGGGGCGGTTTGGGTTGTTCCTGCGCTGCCGTTCGGTTCCTCGGCGGGCGTTGCACGATTCAATTCCTTGATATCAGTCACCGGCGGGGTATACGACTCGTCGTGCAGCCCCTCGGCAGGCTTGGGTGGCGGCCACGACCAACCGTTGGCGGCGTCTTCTTCCCGCGTCACTTGCTGATGGTAGCGGTCGGTGGTGTGCTGCGGCACGTCGTGGTAGTGGATGTCGCGGTCAATCACCGCATGGTCGCCCTCGTAGGGTAGGATGGTGCCAGACTCGATGGTGCGGCCTGGATAGACGACGAAGCCCGCGCCGATGCGACAGTCGTGGCCGACCGCCCCACCGCAGGCCGCCATGCCTACCTCCTGAAGTATCCCACGGTGCATGGTACGGATTGGGTTGCCCATCAGGTTGTAATCGGTGAAGACACTGCCACCGCCGATAAAGGTGTTGCGCCCGATTACCGAACCTTGCAGGATGGTGTTCTGTGCCACCATCGAGTTCTCCATCAAACTGGTGCCATAGAGGGCGGCGCGGAAGGGGATATAGCAGCCATCGCTGACCACGCTGAGAACCATCTGCGCCCCTTGCATGATGTTGACGTTGCTGCCGATGATGCTGCTGACGATCAGCGCACCCGCCTCGATCTTCACGTTGTTGCCGATAACCGTTGGCCCCTGGATGATCGCGGTTGGGTCTATACTGCAGCCGCGTCCCACCTTGACCAGGGCGGAGGATGACAGCAGCCGCTTGCGCTCGATGATCGCCCTGAGCAGGATTTTGAGCTTGACGCTCAACTTGTTCGAGTCCTTAAGCAGCCGCCGCGCCCGGCCGAGCGCCCCGAACAGCGTGTTCGCCAGCAATATGTGGATCCAGTTCTCAATCGGGATGAATGCTTTGAGCGGCACCTGGTAGACGAACGCGCCGCTGGGAACCAGATATTCGGGTACATGGTAGTAACCCATCTCCAGCGGTTCGGTATCAATCACCAGCGCTTCGAGTTGCTCGCTGGGAACGTAGCCCTGCGGGTAATAATATAGCTCGCCACGATAGTGTTCGCCGACCAGGGTGATGCTATCCTGCAAGTGCAGCGAGTGGGTGGTGATTGCCTTATCATCCTTGTTGAAGGCAATCTGACACGGCTTACCACTGGCGCGGGCGCGGCGCACGAACTCGTCGAGTAGCATACTATTGAAGAACAAGCTGTCGCGGTATACTAGCAACTCTTCGTTGGTCCACAACGCCTTCAGATCATCCTCATCATCGAGGACGACCTCTGTATCGCAGTGTCGGGCCATAACATCGCGCTGGTAGAGCCACAGCACTTTGTTCAGGATGCGCAAATCCCTTGCGTATTCGTTGAACGGTGGCACCTTATAGTGGTCGCGTAGGATTACCTTGCGCATCCTGGTTTCAACCTAATCTAACCGTCGCGGTGGGAGCAAAGTTAATCGAACGACGGTGCCGGTCAGATGGTTTACCCGGCCTACTCGATTGGCGTCTTGTCAATCACGAAGCGGCAGGTGGGGCCGCCCATGCCCATGCACTGCACCTCGGTCACGTGGAAGTTCTTGCCAGTAGCCCAGTGCAGCACGGCGGTTAGCACCCCAACCACCACATGGCAGCAGGGTGAGCTGACGGTGCGATGCCAGCACATCGAGCAGGTCTCGTTCTCGTAGATATAGTCTTGCTCGTTGTCGCTGACCTTGCTAACCTGGTCGCTGATGGTGCTGAAGGTGCGGGCAACCATGCCGAGCGCGAGCTTGGCCTTGACATTCTGGGGCATTAGCCTCATACCCAGGTTGCCGACCCCGGTGATGGCAGTGTATTCATTAAGCGCGTAGGTAAGGCTGACCTTGCCCGCACGCAGCAACAACCCTTTCGAGCCACGCACACCATAGAAATCCTCAATCGCCTGGTTAATTGCCGCATAGTTGGCGAAGCTGAACTTCTTCTCCAGGTTGTTGGGTGGATAGTTGTTAATGAACCGGCTCAAACCCGCCAGATTCATCACCGCATTCAAGCCGTTCTTGCCGAGCAGCTCTTCGATTGCCATAAAGAAGAAGCGGCCCATGTTGTTCGGGTAGTACAAATCGGTGGAAGCCTGGTGGGGGTTGTTATATTGACTCCCGCGTGACGATGTAGCGCCCGTTGGGGTGATGATGTCGCCCATGCTCATATCGCCTCCTCGTTACCATTATATCATAGATCATAGGATGTTCATAAAGTCTACAACTTCGCTAAAGTTTTCGGCAGCATAGAGAGGCAGGCCGAGTTCCTCCTGCATCTGGGGCAGGAGATAGTCGTCGAGCGTGCGCGTCTCGCTGATGTTGAACATCGCGTCGGGCAGGAATACCATGTCCAGCTCCGCCAGATCTCCTTTCGCCTTCAGTTCCTTAATCACCTGTTTGGCAGTGAGCAGGCCACTGACCGTCACCTGGGGGCCGAACAGTTCGTTTTCGAGGACCAGGACATCGGCTTTGAGGCCCGGATAACGGTTGAGGTCGTCCACCAGCCGCTGCATAGTCGGGCTGATCATGGTGGCACAGACGAGGCGGACACGGCGACGCGGGAAGGGCTGACCCTCGCTTTGAGCCAGCGCTTTGTCCAGCCGCTGCATGGTGCGACGGTGGTCGTCGAGCAGTTGGCGCACCATGCCCACGCCATTCTCAAGCTGGATGAAGCCATCATAGTGTGGCGCTTTGGGCAGCTCCTGGCCGGTGAGTAGATACCACTCATCGGAGAGGTAGACCAGGGAGCGGCCCAACTCCTTGCGGAAGTGCCGCTGCCAGGGTTCGACCTGGGCCATCACTGCCCGGGCCTCGTCATAGGTGTAGCTGCGCATGATGTTGGTGTAACGGGTGCGGAACTTGGTGAGACCAACCGGCACGATGCCGATGCCCTGCACCGTCGGGTACATCGTCGCCAGGTCGAAGACGCTGCGCTCCAATTGCTTACCATCGTTGATGCCGGGGCAGAGTACAATCTGGGTGTGAACCTGGATGTTGATGCTCGCCATCTTGCGCAGTTGTTCGAGCGGATCAGGAACGCGCGGGTTGCCCATTATGTAGCGGCGACAGTCCATATCGGTGGCGTGAACCGAGAAGTAGAGCGGGGTCAGGCGCTCCTCATCAATCCGCTGCCAGTCTTCATCCTTCAGGTTGGTCATGGTGATGAAGTTGCCGTAGAGGAAGCTGTAGCGATAGTCGTCATCCTTGATGTAGAGGCTGTGGCGGAAGCGAGGAGCCATTTGGTCTACAAAGCAGAACAGGCAGTGATTGTTGCAGCGCTTGATGCCATCGAAGGTGGGGTCCTCGAAGTCAACTCCAATATCCTCGGCGTAGCCTTTGGCAATGGCGATATCCTCTGCCGTCTCGCTGCTCTGACGCAGCACGGTCAGCTTCAGGTTGCTATCGGTTTGCAGGAAGCGCAGGCCGATGATGTCCTTGATCGGCTGGTCGTCAATTGCCAGCAGACGATCGCCAGGGAGGATGCCAACGCGGGCCGCAGGACTGCCGGGGTCAACCGTGCTAATCATGCCGCCCGGCTTGCGCTGACTGCGCCTGATGCCCTCTTTAAGTTCAATTTCCATAATTCTCCAGACAATCAGGGTGAACAACGGTTCGCCCCTACAGACCCCTCGACCTTTGCCGATTAGCGTCAATCTAAGCCCCCAGC
>QHBQ01000114.1 GCA_003243865.1 Candidatus Chloroheliales bacterium
TCTTCGCCCTCGATCTGGATGCGCTGGCTGTAATCGCCGTGCGCGATGCGGTTGGCGGCAAGCGAGATTTGATGAAGCGGGCGGCTGATGTTGCGGCCCAGCAGCCAGGCAATCAGCAGCGAGAGCAGCAGCGCGACCAGCCCAGCAATGAACAGCGGGAACAGCAGTTCGGCCCAGGCATTAGCCGGGTAGGTCATTATCACCAAGTAGCGTATGCCATTGTTGGTGAGCAGTTGGCTGAACTCAGCAGCAACGTACAGATACTTGCCGTCGGCAGTAATTGCCGCCAGGTTGGGGTCGGTCAGATGGCGGGGGCGCAGTGCAACGCTGGATGGCAGCACGCTGCTGGGCTGTGGCACGAAATCCTTGCCCTCAAGGCCATCTGCGCCATCAACCGTGTCGGACAACACCTTGCCGCTCGGTGAGACCAGCATCATACGCACGCCCGCAAGGTTAGCCACCTGGCGTAGCTTTCGATCCAGTTGGTTATTGCTGGTTTTCTGCTTGATTAGAGGCTCAAGCTGATTCTCCATAAACTGGCGGTATATTACCGCCTGGGTGTGCAAGCCTCTGACCTGGGCATCGTGCTGATAGCGGCTAATCAGCAGGCCAGCGGCGAGCCCAACCACCAGCAAGCATAGGATGACGAGGAAGATGTAGGAGGCGAAAAGCTTGGAGCGCAGGCTGGCGAACATGGTGGCTTAGTCCCCCACTTCCGAGGCCAGCACCAGTTTGTAGCCGGTGCCGCGCACGGTCTGCACCTGCAGGTCACTGCCCGCGATGCGGTCACGCAGGTGGGCAACGTGGACATCCACGGTGCGGGTATCGCCGAAATACTCGTAGCCCCAGACCAGATTGAGCAGCTTCTCGCGCTCTAGCACCAGGCCGAGGTGCTGGGCGAAGGTCTTGAGCAGGTCATACTCCTTACTGCGCAGCTCGACCTGCCGCCCGTCAATCTTGACCTCGTGGCGCTGATCGTCAATCGTGGTGTTGCCGATGCGGATGACCGGACTGGCGGGGCGCTCATTGGCGGTGATGCTGGCACGGCGCAACACTGCCTTGATGCGGGCGACCAGTTCGCGGGGGTTGAACGGCTTGGCGAGGTAGTCGTCCGCGCCGATCTCCAGGCCAACGATTTTATCCACATCGTCGGTGCGGGCAGTGAGCATGATAATCGGAGTCTGGCTATCCTTGCGAATGATGCGACAGACCTCGTAGCCGTCTATCTCCGGCAGGTTGATGTCTAGCACAAGCAGGCTCGGCTTGGCGGCGCGATACTGGCGCAGCGCCTCGCTGCCGGTCAGCGCGGTTTCGACATGGTAGCCCTCGCTGGTGAGATAGAGCTTGACCAGATCAACGATGTTGCGTTCATCGTCAACGACGAGGATGGTTTCGCCCGGCATAATGGCACCTCCTATTTCAGCGATTATGTAACAGCGAAGTTAGAAGCTGGCTAAAGCCAGGTAAAATCCTTGTAAAATCATTACATTCGTGATTATATGGCAGCGGGGCCGACGTTGCAAGGGCTGCGGCGAAACGGTGGCAGGGTTGCGGCCAAGCCTAGGTCAGGGCGCAATGAATTTGCGCCCCTACAAGCACGAAACCCATGTAGGGGCGTGTTCATCACGCCCAGGGGCTATCTCCCATGTTTCCGGCCAGTTGCGTATAGCTGATAGCAATGCTATACTGGGTGAAACTTTGAGGCGCAGCAGGGACGGATTTATGGACAAGCGGACCGCCAATTCGGGGTTGCCGGAGAGCGAAAATCCAATAGGGAGCATAAACGTATGATCGGGGAAAAACATCGGGTTATCATAGTGGATGACCACCCCATCTTTCGACAGGGGGTACGCGCCATCCTGGAGGCGACTAAGGACATCGAGGTTGTCGGCGAAGCGGCGGACGGGCAGCGGGCAATTGCCCTGGCCGAGAGTCTCACGCCCGACATCATGCTGATGGACATCAACCTGCCCGGCCTGAATGGGCTGGAGGTGGCGCGGGTGGTGAAGCGCCGCCAGCCGCAGACCGCGATTATCATCCTCAGCGTCAACGAGGACGATGAGCAGTTGTTCAATAGCATCAAGGTGGGCGCGGCACACTACTCGTCGAAGGACATCACCCAGGAGCAGCTTGTTTCCATTGTGCGGCTGGTGAGCCAGGGCCACTATCTGATCAACGAAAACGTGCTGAGTAAGCCGTTGGTCGCCTCGCGAGTGCTGAACCAGTTCCGCGAACTGGCGATGGTCGAGGATGAAGGCGGGACGATCTTCGCGCCGCTGACCGGCCGCGAGGTGGAGATCCTTGACTGCATTGCACGGGGCATGAGCAACAAGCAAATTGCCCACGACCTGAGCATCAGCGACCAGACGGTGAAGAACCACATCACCAGCATCCTGAAGAAGCTGCAAGTAAACGACCGTACCCAGGCGGTGGTCTACGCCTTCAAGCACGGCTGGATCAAGGTACCGGAGGGGGATTAGGGGAAGGGAATAGGCGATGGTACAGACACATTCACGCAAGAATACACTTAGCGGTAACGAACTAGGTACCAGATACCGAGCGCTCGTGCGTGAGGTAGACAGCCTTCCACCAGAGATGCTTACTGATCTGATGCACCATATTTTGGATGCAATCAGCCAGCAGCTAGTGGCTAGCTCTACGCACCCAGCACATGGTCGTGGCACATTGGAGCAGGCGCTTGGCTATCTAGCTACTGACGAACCAGCGCCAACCGACGAAGAAGTTCAGCGTGTCATTGACGAGTATCGGATGGAAAAGTATGGATGAGGTGAACATACTTTTTGATACAAATGTTATCCCCGATGTTCTTTTGAACCGTCAACCGCTCATTGAGGAGTCAAAAAAGGTTTGGCAGGCGAACCTCAATGGCCGAGTCAAGGGTTATATCACTGCGCCCACCCTGCTGAACATCTACTATTACGCAACCAAAAAGCTCGGCTCAGAGAAGGGTGCTGGTGTAGTCGAGATCTGCTTGCAGGCTTTCCAGATATGTGCAGTTGACCGTAAAATACTTGAGCAGGCATCGGCAATGAAAGGCCGAGATTTCGAGGATGATGTGCAAGCCGCCTGCGCCCTTGCTGAAGGTTTGGATGCCATTGTTACCCGCAACATAAAGAACGTCAAGAACGCGGGCATCAAGCTCTACACCCCGGAGCAATTGGTGAAGAAGCTGAAGCTGCGCTGACCAGTGCTGGTAGAGGACTAGAAAGATAGCTAGGAAATGGTACAAGCACGAAAAGAGCAAACCCTGGGCAACGATCTGGATGCCCAGCTGGAGAACATTATGCGCGAAGTGGATAGCCTGCCACCCACAGCGCTACCGAGCGTGCTACGCAAAATCGCTGACAGGATGGATCAACAGGCGGTTTTCAGCCCGGCTGTAACCCAAGATGGAAAGCGCAAGAGCAAGCGCGAGAATGGGCCTCGTGCTGAACCGAATCAGCGGGCTGCCTTGCACAATGCACTGGTGACACTGACAAAGCATCAGCTTGATCATAGTGATAGCGCTGACGAAGATACACTGCTTGAAGCCCAGCGCGTAATGCTAAACGCCCTTAGAGAGGGCAAGCTAAACCGCGAGACCATCGAGCAGGCAGAGCAAGAGGTCGAGCGCATCTTGGTGGAGCAGGGTAAGCTAACTCCCGAACAAACTCTTTCGATGGGCGATGACGAGGAGTCACCACTGGTGCGACGGGCATTGACACGTCCAGATAAGGGGCTTCCTGTGCCAACCGATGAGGAGCTTGAGCAATGGAGGGATGAGTACCTCATGGAGAAATATGGCAGATGAATATCCTCTTTGATACCAACGTGCAATTGGATGTCCTACTGAAGCGGCAACCTAACTATGCCGCAGCAGTTGCGGTAGCAAGGGCTAGCATCAGGGGCCAAATAACTGGTTATATTGCAGCCTTCTCCCTAACTACAATTTTCTACTTCGGCCAGCGTCAATACCGAACCAAATTCGACAATATGCAGGCTGCTGAATACGCGCTGGATGATGTTAAGAGTTGCCTTGCTCAATTTAGAATCTGCCCAGTTAGCCGCCAAACGCTAGATGCTGCTGTAAAGATGCCAGGCCGTGATTTCGAGGACAATCTACAAATCGCCTGTGCCCTGGCAGAAGGGCTAGACGCGATTGTTACCAGCAACATCAAAGACTTTCGCGGCGCGGGCATCACCCTCTACACCCCTACCCAACTGGTGAAGCGGCTGAAGC
>QHBQ01000490.1 GCA_003243865.1 Candidatus Chloroheliales bacterium
ATTACCGAGGTGGCCGAGGAGACCCATATGCTCAGCCTCAACGCCACAATTGAGGCGACCAACACCGGCGAGTCGGGGCGGCGCTTTCGGGTCATCGCCACCGAGGTAGGCAATCTGGCGAATAAGGTGAACACTTCCACCGAGCAGGTGGCCGCCATCATCCAGGCGGTGCAGCGCACGGTGCAGACGATGCTGACGAGCGCCAATCAGACGGTTGACTCAATCAAGCGCAGCCAGGTGTCCAACCTGGCGACCGGCGAACAGATTGAGCAGGTGTCAGAAGCGGCCAGCGACGTTGCCCGCGAAGGCTTCCTCATCGTCTCCTCCACTGAGCAGCAGCGCCGCTCGACCGAGCTAATCGAGGCCGCGCTGCAGCAAGTGCTAACCATCTCGCAACAGGCAGTTGCCTCCAGCGAACAACTGACCCAAACTGCGGCGGAACTCAACGATACAGTCGAGCGCCTGGTAGCGATTACCCCCGAAGGGGAACTCGCCCGCGCCGCCCTCTCCGCTAATGGTAGCGATGGCAGTGGTGGGACAACCAAGAACCCGCAGCTAACGAAGCAGTTTAGGTGACTTAACCCCTACTCCGCGGCGACGAAGCGAAACACCGGCCGCACCCCGCCCACCAGTATGCCCCGATGGTTGATCATCAGCACAGCGAACAGTTCGCGCAGTTGCAGCCAGGTTGGTTCGTCGAGGGCGCGCAGTTGGCGCAACTCCTCAATCACCGCCAGGTTGCGGGCGCGGTTGCCCTCGTCGCCATCGGCCACCTTCAGGGCCACACCGAGGCCGCAGCCCAGCGCCGGGTCGTGAGTGGGCAGCGCATCGTCAGCAATCGGCAGCAAGCCCAAGCAGTGAACCCCTTCGGCCCCCACCTTGGCGATTAGAGGGCGCAAGCCACCAGCGTTGCTCTGGGCCATCAGCACGGTGTCAAGGCGGATGGGGTCGGGGTTGCCACCAATCATCTGCGGGTAGGCGCGCATCGCCGCGACCGCGCTGGCGGCGGCGTTGCGGCGGGCCGGGCTGAAGTCGGCATACTGCGGGTCAACCAGGCGGGCGAAGCTGAGCGCCATGTGGTAGAGCGGCAGCGCGAACTCTACCGCGCTGCAACCGTCTACCGCGGTAATCAGCCGCTCGTCGGGAACATCGCTGATTTCGACCACCGCGCGACGAATGGTCTGCTGCACCGGGTGGCTCGGCTTGTAGTAACCCTCAGTCGGCCAGCCGTTCATTACCGCCAGCGCCAGCATCCCGCTGTGCTTGCCGGAGCAATTGTTGTGCAACTGGTTGGGCTGCTCACCACGCTCACGCATCGCGCGGGTCGCCTGCTTGCTGGTGGGATAGTGCGCGCCGCAGGCCAGGTCGGCCTCAGTCTTGCCGATTTTCTGCAAGATACTCTGCACCGCTGCCAGGTGGATGTCCTCGCCGTTGTGCGAGGCAATCATCACCGCAACCTCCTGCTCAGTGAAGCCGAAGCGCTCTACCCCACCACCTTCCAGCAGCGGAATAATCTGCATCGGCTTGGCCGCCGAGCGCATATGGGTGATCATCCAGGGGTCGCCCACATTGTAGAGCAGCCGCCCGTCCGACGCGACCACCGCCGCCGCGCCGCGATGCACACTCTCGACCAACTCACCGCGCGTCACCTCAATCAGCACCTCGGTGGGCGCATCCGCCGCACTATGCCAGGACTGCGCTGGCCTGACCAGTTCTTCTACACTCAATTTGTGCGCTCCTATTCTACGCTACGCCGCTACCTGACTGACGAATTATAGCACAATGGGTAGAAAGTTGAAAGTTGAAAGTGGGAAGAAGATGTCGTAGGGGCGGGTTGCACTCGCCCCACCTCGCATTCGCCCTGCTGAAGGATGATAACACGACTCTAACACTCCACCCTGAAACAATCAGCCAAGCCAGTCTGTCATATTCAGCGTAGGGGAAATGGGACAGTGGCTTCCAACCGCCACCCAGCAGACCAGAAACGCTGGCAAGCAAATTGATAAATGTGTAGGGGCGGCAGTCAGCCCCACCGGGAGGGAACGAGATGCAGCCAAAGCGTTTGATGCGCAGCCAGAACAAAATCCTGGGCGGCGTATGTGGCGGCCTCGCCGAATACTTCAATATGGACCCCAGCGTGGTAAGGCTGGCCGCGCTCGGCCTGGTGCTACTCACCCATGTGATGTTCGCCATTCCCGCCTACCTGGTGATGTGGGCGGTCGTGCCGCAAGCGCCCGCTGCGCCCAACCGCCGTTACTAGATAGATTAATCCCCTCTCCCATCGGGAGAGGCTGTGAGCGACAAAGTCAGAACTCGTCATATCGGATTTAGACAAGGAGACATAATTATGCAACCGAAGAGACTGTACCGCAGCATCAACGATCGGCGCCTCGCGGGCGTAGCTGGCGGCCTGGGCGATTACCTGGGCATTGACCCGACTATTATTCGTATCCTGTTCGTGCTGTTCGCACTGGCGACCGCAGTGGTGCCGACGTTCATCGTCTACATTATCCTCGCCGCAGTGCTGCAGGAGGGCTATACCAGCTATGGCAACCAGCCCCAGCAGCCCTATCAGCAGCCGGGTGTGGCCCAGCCAAACTCGATGCAGGGCGCGATTGACAACGTGGTTGGCAGCGTGGAGCGGGTGGGCCGCGAGATCGGCAGCGCGCTCGGCCTGAACCGCAACAACCAGCCGGGCTATCCGCCGCAGCCGGGCTACCAGCCACCCCAGCCGCCGCAGGCACAACCCAGCACCTACCAGGGCAGCAACCAGCTTGAAAACATGGGTACACCTGTGACCGATACGCCGCAGCCGCAGCGCGAGGCCGCGCCCATTCCGCCCGCGCCGCAGCCCTATAGCGGCGAAGCGCCGCACGGCTACGGCGGCAACCCCAACCTGGGCAACATGGGTCAGGGTGGCAATGGCGGTCAGAGCAACCCCGGCTACGGCCCCGGCAGCGACGGTCATACCATGCACCGAATGCAAGGCGGCGCAATGGTGATGCGCCACAACCCCTGGGCGGCAGTGCTGTTCGGCCTGCTGGTGTTCGCCTTCCTGCCCATGCTTATCTTCGCTGGTCTGCACCTGTTCGGCTTCGGAGCGGGCATGGTCTTCCCCGGTGTCGGCTGGGGCTTCCACGGCATCGGCTGGCTGTTTGGCCGCATCCTACCCTTGCTCATCATCGCCCTGGTCATCGCCGCGCTGGTGAGCCGGGGACGCCGCCACCGGGGATTGTAGATTGCAGATTGCAGATTAGGTACAGCTTCTTAGGGGCGCACATTCGTGCGCCCTTTGCTATCAACTGACATTTCCCCCACCTTCATCTTTAATCTTTAATCTCTGATCTTTAACCTTTCTTCTTTCCCCGTGCTTGTGATATAATACACAGGTGCAAAGGAGGCGTAGGGCATATTGACGGCAGCACAAACAAGAAGGTGGCTGGGGCTGGCGCTGCTGGTGTACGGCAGCGTCGGCATTGTGGTGATGATGCGGCTGCTGCCGCTGCTGGCTCAGGCGGTCAGCCTATGGCTGGGCGGCAGTGGCGATGCGCCCCGCCCGGGAGTCGCCTTCCTCGGTCCGCTCGAAGCGCACTACGACCCACGCCCCTGGCTCGGCTGGGCCGCCTGGCTGCTCGGCCTGCTGCTCGTCGCTCCCCCGCCGCAATGGCTGAAGGGCGTGATCAATCGCCCACTGGATGCAGCTCCGCCACAGGATGCGATAAACACCTCCCCAGCAGATGCAATTAGTGGCGAGGGCGTGATAAATCACGCCCCTACAGAAGTAATTGCCGCCACCACCGCAAAATTCAAAGTTCAAAATTCAGAATTTGTTATCCCCGCCCTGCTCATCATCCTGATTATCGGTGTGGGCGCGTACACGAGGCTGAACCTGCTCGTGCCGCAGGAGAAGGGGCTGATCGAGTATCCCTACGACGATGAGGGGGTGTACGCCGAGGCCTCGCAACTGACGCTGCAAGGCATCCTACCCTACCGTGATTACTTCTTCGCCCACCCGCCGCTCGCCTCGCTAGTGTATATACCGGCTTTCGCCTACCACTTCAACGCCTGGGGCAG
>QHBQ01000470.1 GCA_003243865.1 Candidatus Chloroheliales bacterium
CTAAACTGGCGCAGTTGCTCAAGCGTCTGCCCCCGCAACCCCTCGGCCAGCAACGCCAGGCTGAGGAATGGCGCTTCGGCCAGAGTGTGGCCCAGACCGTAGCGACTCGTTGCCAGCGTTCCTTGCGGGGTCATAAATGTCAAGCTGTGCTGGGTAAGCAGGCTTTCGGTGCTTAGGTACTTGATTATATCGTCATCAGAGGTAATCTGGCCGGAGACAAAGAAGAGGTAGAGTGCCAGGGTGGCACCGAAGAGCATCAACTTGTCGCGTTGGCGTGGTGGTGGCAGGTAGGTGAGCAGCAGGAGCAGCAGCAGCAGAGCAATCGCAAGCACCGGGGCGTAGAACACGAACAATGGTCGCTCAAGCCAGAGTAGGCCGCCCCCGCCAACCAGCCCCATCAGCCCCAGCGCTAGCCCGGTGCGTGGCCCAACCCGTAGCCCTAGCGCACCCAGCAGGGTAACGATTAGGGCGAACAGCAGCACGGCCTGCCAGTCGAGGTCGGCGAAAGGGGCAGGCGTAGTCGCTGGTTCGACCGCGACCACATCAAGCTCGGTGCCAAGCCTGATCAGTCCGTTGCTGGCGACATAGGTTTCGCTCTCCAGCGCCAAATCAAGCTGGCGGTTCGCTGAGGGCGGCACGCGGAAGCGATACCACTGGTTATCTTCACTCAGCGCTTGCTTGAAGACTGGCTGGCCGTTGGCGACGACGGTGAGAGTGAGCGGACGGTTGAGCAGATAGTCGGGGCGGAGGTCATAGGGGATGTGGATGCTGACGGTGAGTGGNTAGCTGCTCGATACNCCTTTGATGCGCACCAGCGCATCGCCGTTGGTCCAGCGAAAGCCCGCTTTNGAGGCAATCTGCNCTGNNTCGCCNCCNGCGATNAACGGTACATCGTAGCTATCNCCNATATTGATAGTGTAGCGGAGTGGTTCGCGGTAGGATAGAACCCCGATGACCAGAGCAGCAAAGGCAAAGCCAAGCAGCAGCAATCTTGTGTGCAGCAGGCGCACTCTAGCGAATGCCCTTTAGTTCCGCCGTCACCGCGCAGATGCGCACGAATTCGTCGGGCTTGAGGCTGGCGCCGCCGACCAACGCACCGTCAAGCTCCGGCTGGTTCATCAAATCGCGGACGTTGGCGGCGGTGACGCTGCCGCCGTAGAGGATGCGGACTGCGCCGCTGACCACTGGGCTGTAGAGGTCGCGTAGGTTCTGGCGCAAGTAGGCGATAGTGGCGTTGGCATCCTGGGGGGTGGCGGCGCGGCCCGTGCCGATCGCCCAGATCGGCTCGTAGGCGATCACAATTTCGCGGGCCTGGTGCGGCGGCACGCCCTCCAGCCCCAGGCGCAACTGGCTGCCGACTACCCGCTCGGTCACGCCCGCCTCCCGCTGCGCCAGCGTCTCGCCCACGCACATGATCGGGATGAGACTATGTTCGAATGCTAGCTTGACCTTCTGGTTCACGCTGGCATCGGTCTCGCCGAAGTATTGCCGCCGTTCGCTGTGGCCGAGGATGACGTAATCGCACAGGTCGGCGACCATTATCGGCGAAATCTCGCCGGTGTACGCGCCCGCCTCCTCGGAATGCATATTCTGCGCGCCAAGCATTACGCTGCTCTGCTCCACCAGGTCAACCAGCGGGTAGAGGCCCACGAACGGCGGACAGAGGACGACGGTTGTACCCTCGACCGCATCGAGGTCGTCAATCATCTCCTCCACCAGATCCATCGCCTCATCGGCGGTTTTGTTCATCTTCCAGTTGCCCGCAATGATCGGGCGGCGGCGCAGGTCAGGCTGTGGCAACGCGAGGCTCCTTTAACCTTCAATAAACTACGCCGGTGCTGAAGTCGGGGTCGGGGTGAAGGTCCTGGATGTGGATGAGACCGGGCAGCTCCTTGCCTTCGAGCATCTCCAGCGATGCGCCGCCGCCGGTGCTGATGTGGCTGATCTTGTCGGCCACCCCCATTTGCTCCACCGCCGCCACACTATCGCCGCCGCCTACCAGGCTGTAGGCCCCTTTAGCGGTGCGCTGGGCCACAGCTTGGGCGATCGCCTTCGTGCCAGCGGCGAAGTTGGGCATCTCGAACACGCCCATCGGCCCATTCCAGACAATGGTCTGGGCGTCGGCCAGTGCCTGGCGGAACAACTCCACCGTCTGGGGGCCGATGTCGAGGATGCGCCAGCCGTCCGGCACCGCGTTGGCTGCCACGGTCTTGCGCTTGGCGTCGTTGCTGAAGGCGTCGGCAATCACCACGTCTACCGGAATCACCAGCTTGGCCCCGGCTTCGCTGAGCAGCCGCTGGGCCAGTTCCACCTTGTCCGCCTCCAGCAGGCTATCACCGACGTTGTAACCCTTCGCCTTGAGGAAGGTGTTTGCCATTCCCCCGCCAATCAGCAGCCTATCCACTTTGGTCAGCAGGTTCTCGATTACCCCGATCTTATCCGACACCTTCGCGCCGCCGAGGATGGCGACGAACGGATGCCGGGCGTCCTCCAGCACGCCGCTGATTGCCGCCACCTCCCGCTCCATTAGGAAGCCCGCGACGGT
>QHBQ01000407.1 GCA_003243865.1 Candidatus Chloroheliales bacterium
CCGCCCGCGAACTGATTGGCCGCGCCCATCAGCCGCCCACTGAACAGAGCATATGGCGGGATACCATGACCAGGCTGACGGTGGAGACGCCCGACGCCGCGATGAACCTGCTACTCAATCGCTGGCTGCCCTACCAGACGTTGGCCTGCCGCCTCTGGGCGCGCTCTGCCTTCTATCAGGGAGGCGGCGCGTACGGTTTCCGCGATCAGTTGCAGGACGTGATGGCGATGGTCTATGCCGCGCCGGAGCTTGCCCGTGAGCAAATCGTTCGCGCCGCGGGCCACCAGTTCCGCGCGGGTGATGTGCAGCACTGGTGGCACCCACCAACCGGGCGCGGGGTGCGCACCCGCATCTCCGACGATATGCTCTGGCTGCCGTTCGTCACCGCCTTCTACGTCGAGGCAACCGCCGACTGGGCGGTACTCGATGAGGTTATCCCCTTTCTCGAAGCGCCGGAGCTAAAGCCGGAGCAGGAGGATGCCTACCAATTCCCCACTGTCTCCGACGAGCGGGCCAGCCTCTACCAGCACTGCGTCCGTGCTATCGAGCGGGGCGCGACCGCCGGGCCGCACGGCCTGCCGCTGATGGGTACGGGCGACTGGAACGATGGCATGAACCGCGTGGGTGTAGGGGGCAAGGGTGAGAGCGTCTGGCTGGCCTGGTTCCTAGCCAGCGTGCTTGATCGCTTCGGCGCAGTTGCCGAACACTGTGGCGACCCCGCGCGGGCCGACTGGTGTCGCCGCCGTCGCGTCGAGCTGGTCAACAACATCGAGCAGTCGGCCTGGGATGGCGAGTGGTATCTGCGTGCCTGGTTCGACGACGGCACCCCGCTTGGCTCAATAAAGGACGAGGAGTGCCAGATTGACGCCATCGCCCAGTCATGGAGCGTGATCAGCGGCTGGGGTGAGCCTACCCGCCAGCGTCAGGCGCTCGCCGCGCTGAACCAGCGCCTGATTCGCGATCAAGAGCAACTGCTTCTCCTGCTAGCCCCGCCGTTTGACAAGGGCAAACTCGACCCTGGCTACATCAAGGGCTACCCGCCCGGCGTGCGCGAGAATGGCGGGCAGTACACCCACGCCGCCTGCTGGACCGCGTTCGCCTTCGCCTTGCAGGGCGATGGGCAGCGCGCCTATGAGCTATTCTCGATGCTCAACCCGATCAACCACGCGCTCGACCCTGCTGGCCGCGAGCGCTACAAGGTTGAACCATACGTCGTCGCCGCCGATGTCTATAGCCATCCCGACCACATCGGGCGCGGTGGCTGGACCTGGTACACCGGCTCCGCCGCATGGCTTTATCGTCTCGGCCTCGAAGCCATCCTCGGCTTTCGCCTTCACGGCGACCACTTCAGTGTCACTCCAACCCTGCCGCCCGCTTGGCCGGGATATAAACTTACATACCGCTATAAGAGCAGCAGCTACACAATAATAGTGCAGCGCGGCAGCAGTGGGGCCAGCCTCGACGGGCAGCCGCTAGCCGACGGGCGGGTTCCCCTGCGCGACGATGGAAGAGAGCATCAGGTGGCTGTAGGGTATGAAGGATAACAAGGAGGAGCAAGCATGAAACCTGGTATACCCCCATTTGTTGACCCTAACTGGACCCCCGGCGACTGTGGCTGCGGTAGGCACAAGGCGGGCGACATCGGCCACGTGCAGATAATTGCCGCACTGCGCACCAACCCTGTCGGCCTGCGCACGCTACTGCACGGCCTCGATGAGGCGGCGCTCAGACGCCCCGCGCCAGATGGCGGCTGGAGCATCAAGCAACTAATTGACCACCTTGCCGCCTGCACCGGCACATATTATCAGCGGGTCAGAGCAATGGTATATCAGGAGCATCCGCCGCTTCCCCGCATTGACCGGGGCGATGAGGCTGCTGCCGCCAACCGCGACCTGGGCGAGATGATGCAGCAGTATGCCTCCAACGAGGCGCGACTTGCCAACCTGCTGATGAACCTCAACGACGCCCAGTGGCTACGTACTGGCTTCATCACCTTGCCCGATGGCCGCACCTATGATGTGACACTGGACGGCACGATGGTACACGCCGTGGACCACGATCGCGAGCACCTGACCGAGATTAAGCGGCTACGCGAGGCATATGGGCCGCAAGAGCAACCGGGCGGCTGTGTCTGCGGATTGCACTATGCAGGCGACATCAGCCACGAGCAGATGATTGCTGAACTGCATTCTCACCCCCGCGAACTGACGGCGATGCTGGACGGGCTGGATGGGCAGACGCTGGCCCGACCCGCGCCCGACGGTGGCTGGAGCATCAAGCAGCTTGTCGGCCACCTGCGCGACGCCTCGACCACCTACCTTGAGCGCACCATCCTGATGCTGAACCAGAACCACCCCACCATGCCGCGCATGAGCCGTGATGACGAGGCGAACTACAACAATAACGACCTGGGCCAGATGTTGCAAGACCTTGCCGCCAGCGATGAACGCTTCGCCCAACTGCTGGAAAGCCTCACCCCGCAGCAGTGGCAACGCACCGGCGTGCGTAAATCGGCAGATGGCGACGCCGAACTGGTGGTAGATGATACGGCGGTACACGCGGTAGACCACGAACGGGAGCATATTGCGGAAATCAAGAAACTACTCAATGCCTAAGCAATGTAAATAGGAGTTACGCAGTTGCATCTGCCCAGGCACATTTCTGTAGGGGCGAACTGCGTTCGCCCTGCTGAACATGGAAAAAGTTGCACAATCCAACGCGCTGCCTTCTTCTTTAATCTTTAACCTTTAATCTCTAATCTTCTACTTTCCTATACAGAACTTGCTAAATATCTGATCCAGCAGATCCTCGCCAACCGTCTCGCCAGTAATCTCGCCCA
>QHBQ01000308.1 GCA_003243865.1 Candidatus Chloroheliales bacterium
GTTTGCGATATGCAAGGTAATATCACCATGCTCAACGCCAAAGCCACGCAGATGATGGGTTTTACCCTGGACGGCAATATCCACCACCGCCCTCTCGTTACCAAAAACGCCGATGGTAGCCCCTATGACGATTGCGACTTGCCACTTAGCCGCACCCTTGCCTTTGGCGAACACGTAGCGAGCCAGCATATAGTGGTGCAGTTGTCGGATGGCAGCGGGGCAATTGATGTGCTAACCAGCACTACGCCACTGTTCGATGCTAACGGCAAAATGACTGGCGCAGTTGCTGTCCACCAAGACATTACCACCCTCATAACGGTGGAGCGGCTCAAGGACGAGTTCTTCTCGATGGCGACCCACGAGCTACGCACGCCCTTGACCTCGATTACGATGTCGGCGGGGCTGCTGGCTGAACTGGTCGGCGGGCAGGGCGGGAAGGTGGCGGGACTGGCAAGGCTGGTGGACGATGGCGCCCAGCGGATGCGCCACCTGGTAGACGATCTGCTCGACCTGTCGCGGCTGGAGCATGGCCGGCTCACCCTCTATCGCCGCGATTTCAACTTGGGGGCGATGGTCGAACGCGCCAGCGAGGCGATTATCCCGCTGGCGGAGCGCAAGGAGCAGCAGCTGATCGTGACCATACCGGATGGTGGCGGCGAAGTGAACGCCGACCCGACCCGCATCGAGCAGGTTGTCCTCAACCTGTTGGCTAACGCGGTCAAGTACACGCCGGAGGGCGGGTGTATCATCCTGAGCGTCACTCAGGGCGAAGGGGAGACGGCGGTGAGCGTGGCCGACAATGGCCCCGGCGTGCCAGAGGATGAGCGTGAGCGCATCTTTGAGCGCTTCTTTCGCAGCAAGGAGGACGCAGCGGGCGCGACTACCGGCACTGGCCTCGGTCTGCCGATTGCTCGAATGCTGGTCGAGCTGCACGGTGGGCGCATCTGGCTGGAAGACGCTCCCGGCAGTGGCAGCGTGTTCCGCTTCACGATACCTGATGGGGAGATTAAAGACCAAAGATGAAAGATAAAGACGAGGGGCGCGAAGTGCAGAAGAGGGAAGGTTAGGTAAAGTTACGCTTCTTCTTTAATCCTTAGTCTTTAATCTTCTCCTCGGATATCGGGCGGACGAAGCGGTAGCCGACACCGCGCTCGGTCATTATATAGTGAGGATTGTCGGGGTCGTCGCCCAGCTTGCGGCGGATGCGGCTGATGTAGGTCTTGAGGTAGCCGGTCTCAGTGCGGTACTCGTCGCCCCACACTTTGGTCAGCAGCATCTCGAAGGGCAGTACCCGCCCAGCATTGCGGGCCAGCAGGTAGAGCAGGTTGTACTCGGTAGGGGTGAGCTTGACTGGCTGGCCTGCCAGCGTCACCTCGTGGCTGCTAAAGTTGATTGCCAGTTCGCCAGTCTGGAACGAAGGCGCGGCGCTGGCCGGGGTGGTCATTTCACTGCGGCGCAGCACTGCCTTGATGCGGGCGAACAGTTCGAGGTGGCTGAACGGCTTGGTCAGGTAGTCATCCGCCCCCAGTTCCAGTCCCTTCACCTTGTCCATCTCCTCGCCCCGTGCGGTCAGCATAATCACTGGCGCGTCGGAGAGTTCGCGCACTCGCTTCAGCATCTCCCAGCCGCTCATGCGCGGCATATTCACATCGAGCAGGGTCAGGTCGGGTGAGGTCTTGAAGAAGGTATCTAGCCCGCTCTCGCCATTGCCCGCGCTTACCACCTGCATATCGCCCCACTGTAGCTCCAGGCCGATAGTCACCGCCTCGACGATGCTGCGGTCATCATCCACGATCAATACTTTCATCCACTTACCTCCCGGTCAGCTTGCCGCTATTTCACAATCGCTGCGTGACGGTCTGCCCTTGCCATTTGCCGATACATTCCGACCATTATAGCATACTCCGCCCCTCACAGGACGTATTCGCTGGTACACGTCGGGTGTAAATCGGTGAAAGTTAGTAAACGGCTGGACTTAGACAGCCGAGGCCGTGGCACCCTGGTAAACTGGCTCCGCCTCGACCGGCCGTCCGCATAGCACCAGCACTGGCACTGCCGACCCCTTGATCACCTCTTCGGCCACACTGCCCCTGATGAAGCGTACCAGGCCGGTGCGCCCGTGAGTCGTCATCACAATCAGGCTGCAGTTCCGTGCCTCCTGAGCGGCAAGGATGGTGGTGGCGGGGTCGCCCTCGAAGCCGATCACCTCGCAGGGGACCCGCTCAAGGGTTTCACCTCTAACCAGCCGCTTGAGATAGCTATTCGCATAGATGGGGTGGCCGGGTACAAGGGTGTAGGGAGGGAGTGGCGGAACCTCTTCGACCACTTTGAGCAGGAGTAGCCGCCCGCCACTCGCTTTGGCGATCGCCACTGCCAGAGGCAGCGTCTGCTCGGCAAACCCCGAGCCATCCAGCGGCACGAGGATGCGGTCGAAGCTGAGAGCGCCGCCCACTCCTTCGCTCATCTGCTGATGGCTACTAACCAGCAGCACCGGAAGCCCGGCCTCGCGCACTACCTGCTCGGCGACGCTGCCGAGCAGGGTGCGAACCAACCCGCTGCGCCCATGCGTACTCATCACCACCAGGTCGTAGCCAGCATCAGCCAGCGCAACTATATTCGCCGCTGCCTCGCCACGCGCCACGCGAGTCGCCACGTTATGCACGCCACTAACCCTTAGCTGATCGGCCACCTCGCCGAGGTACCTATCTGCCTCCACCAGCTTATCTTCGATCATCTTGTAGGCAATGCCGATGCTGGCGGGGGATTCGAGCGGGCTACTCAGGACTAGCGGTGCTTTGCCAACCACCTGAAGCAAGGTGATGCTGGCATCGAACATCTGTCCAATCGCGCT
>QHBQ01000152.1 GCA_003243865.1 Candidatus Chloroheliales bacterium
TTGGTCAGTTCGCGGGCAACCACGATCTGGCGGTCGGGGCCGAGCGCCTTTGCCAAATCCACGAGGCAGGCATGCAGGCGGTGGGGCGCCTCGTAGAGGACGACAGGGCGCGGCTCATCAGCGAGTGCGGCGAACCGCTTCTGCCGTTCGCTGCTGCGGCGCGGCGCGAAGCCAACATAGGTGAACTGCGCAAACGGCACTCCGGAGACGACCAGCGCCGCCAGCAGGGCGCTTGCTCCCGGCACGGCGGTGACGTCGTGACCGGCATCGAGCGCTGCGCTGATCAGCTCGTAGCCAGGGTCGCTCAGGCCAGGGGTGCCAGCGTCGCTGATTAGCGCGACATCGCCCTGCTCCAACGCGACCAGGATAGCGGAAACGCGCTCATCCTTGTTATGCTCGTGGTAGGCGACGGTCGGGGTGGTGATCTGATAGTGCTGCAGTATCACGCGGGCATGGCGGGTGTCCTCGACCGCAATCAGCCGCGCCTCGCGCAGCACGCGCAGCGCCCGCAGGCTGATGTCTTCGAGGTTGCCAATCGGGGTGCTAACGATGTAGAGGGTGGGCATAATAATCCGGTCATATCTCCATCACCACAAATCCCACCAGGGTAAGCTGCTGCTCAAGGCGATCGCGACTGAGGTCGGCGGGGACGCTGCTCATCTCGAGGATTGCCAGCGCGGTGAGATAGCCGCCAGGTGGCTTCATGGCCGCGACTGTGGCGATGCTCAGCAGCGGACCGCCAACAGCAGCGGTGCAGCGAGTCAGCACTGCGTCAGCTTCACCCGCCACATACAGGGTTGCCCCGCCAGGGAGCAAATAGAGTGCAGCGCGAAGGGTGCGGTCAGGCTCGATCGGGTAGTTCTCAGCGATGAGTCCGCCCTGCTCCTGTATCACTTCGGGGTCGTAGCCTAGCTGCTGCACCGTGTTGATGAAGCACCAGAACTCAGAGTTGCCTGGCACCGCGTCGCGCACCAGGTCATGGGCGCGGATCGCAATTTCGAGCAGGCGGAACTGCTCCGCCGGGCCGAGCGGCTTGCCAGTGGGAGAGAGATAGCCGTTGATGGTAAGCGCGTGGGCCATGTTACCTCCGTACATTAGGCGGATTATAACACAGGAGCCACCTGATTGTGATATAATGTGTCACAGGCGCAACCTTCCCCCACTATTCAGCAACCCAGGCGAGTACAATGAACACTAATTCAGTCGAGGCAAGAGTGTTCTGGGAGATCATCGGCGGCTTTGCCACCGCGATGGACGAGAACAGCGACTACCTGACCGCGCTCGACGCGGCGATTGGCGATGGTGACCACGGGCGCAACATGGCGCACGGCTTCGCCAGCGTGCGCGAGGAGTTGCCCACCCTGGGGCGGGTCGGGATTGGCCCACTGCTGCGCGCAGTGGGGCTGAACCTGGTATCATCAGTAGGCGGAGCAAGCGGGCCGCTCTACGGCGCAGTGTTTATCGAGGCGGGTATCGCCGCCGGACCAGTGCCGCGCGTAGACCTGCCCGACCTGGCGCGGATGATGCGGGCAGGCTGCGACGCGTTGGTGCGGCGGGGCCGCTGCAAGGTGGGTGACAAGACGATCATGGATGCACTCGCCCCCGCCACCGCGGCGCTGGAAGCGGCTGCTGCACAGCAGGCCACTTTGCTCGAAGCAGTGCAAGCCAGCGTCAGCGCCGCGCACGAGGGGATGCTGGCGACCATTCCGCTGGTGGCTCGTTGTGGGCTGGCGATGCAGTACGGCGAACGCTCTGCCGGTCATCAGGACCCGGGCGCAACCTCCTGCTACCTGCTGCTCAACTCAATTCAACGCACCATCATGCGGCTGGGGATGGAGCGGGTGCGATGATCACGCTCGCTCCACCAAAGGATACCACTGCCGAGATATTGGCCGCACTCGATGCCAACGCGCTGGTGATCAGCGATAGCGGCTTGGTCACTTACGTCAGCCCGGCGCTCGATGCCTTGCTGGGCGGGGTTGCCGATTGCGTGGGCCAGTCGTGGGCGCACGTTTGGGGGATGCTGGGGCAGACCGCGCCCCTCGTCAGCCGCCGCCCCCAGCGGGTTAGCCTGCGGCGTAGCGATGGCGAACTGCTGCCCGCTCAGGTGCAGGGTATCCCCATCCGCAGCGGTACGTTGGTGCTGGTCAAGGACCTGAGCGTTGTGGAGGAGCAGGAGCGGGAGCGCATCCGCATCTTCCGCGAGGCGCAGAGCCAGGCCGACGACCTATTCGCCCTCTACCAAATTACCCAGTTCATGGCGACGGCGCAGAACCTGAGCCAGCTATCCAACACCTTGCTGCGCGAGGTGATGCGCAGCACTGAGGCGGAGGCGGGCTGCCTGCTGCTCAAGGATCTGTATGGCGATGCGCTGCTGCCCGCCGCCTGGCTGAATCTGAGTAAGCCGCCCGCGCTTGCCGACGAAGCGGCGGCCCGGGCGTGGGTAGAGCAGGCGGCGGGCATGGAGAATAGCCTGCTCGCGCTACCCCTCAGTGCCGAGGAGCAGACGGTTGGCATCGCCCTGCTGATTGGCCGCGACTTCGATCAGCACAGCCGCCGTTTCTTGCAAACCGTTGCCCACGAGATGGCGATTGCCCTCCGCGCAATGCAGCGGCGCGATGAGCTAACCGCCCAGGAGCAGAAGCTGGAAGCGATTGTCGCCGCCACCACTGATGGCATCATCCAGGTAGACCAGCGCTGCTGCGTGGTGGGGGTCAATCCTGCCGCCGCTGCGATGTTGGAAGTTAGCGAGACCACCGCACTGGGCCGCACCTGCGCCGATGTGCTGGGCTGCGGCAATGACTGCGCGGGCGGCTGCCCTTTCGCCACCGTGCTGGCGAGCCGCAGCCCAATTGAGTATCAGGAGCGCGAGGTGCAGGCGGCCAGCGGGCGACTTCACAGCGTGGCCGCCAGCTACGCGCCACTGGAGGTGGGTGGCGACGATGCGCTGGGCGCAGTGGCGATCCTACTCGACATCAGTCGCCAGAAACAAATTGAGCAGATCAAGGCCGATTTCATCACTACCGTCTCGCACGAGCTACGCACCCCCCTCACCCTGCTGCGCGGCTATAGCGATACGTTGCTGCACCTGAACCTGACGCGGACACAGCAGCAGCAGTGCTTCGCGGGCATCGCCGATACCACTGCCGCGCTCGGTCGGCTGGTCGAAGAAGTGCTGGATGTGACCCGCATCGAAGAGGGGCAGCTGGCGCTCCAGCTTGAAGAGATCGGCGCGGCGGAACTGATCGAGGCGGCGCTGCATAGCCTGCCGGATAAGCGGCAGCGAGTGCTGATCAGCATCGAACCGGAATTGAGTGTGGTTGGCGACCGCGCCCGGCTGGTCCAGGTGCTTGTCAACCTGGTGGATAATGCGCTAAAATACTCCCCTGGTGGCAAGCCGGTCAGCCTACGGGCGCGGGCAGTGGCGGGTGGGGCGGAGTTCGTGGTGCAGGATGAGGGCATCGGCATCCCCGGTGCCGAGCAGAAAGCCATCTTCACCAAGTTCCAGCGGGCCAGCAACGCGCGAGCCTCGCAGATCCCCGGCAGCGGCCTGGGTCTGTACATCTGTCGCGCCATCGTCGAGGCGCACGGTGGGCGCATCTGGCTAACCAGCGCCCAGCATCGTGGCACGACGGTGGGGTTCACAATACCGGATTAAGGGGGTTGCCA
>QHBQ01000087.1 GCA_003243865.1 Candidatus Chloroheliales bacterium
GCCGCGACAGCCAACCCGCTGCTGCGCCACTACGAGTGGCTGGGCAGCAACGATTGGGTAATTGATGGCAGCAAGTCGGCCACCGGCAAACCGATGCTGGCGAACGACCCCCACCTCGGCCTGCGCAACCCCAACATCTGGTACGAAATCCAGCTATCAACCAGCGACGGCAAGCTCGATGTGGCAGGCTTCAGTTTCGCGGGTATCCCCGGCGTAGTCGTCGGCCACAATCAGAGCATCGCCTGGGGTGTGACCAATGTTGGCCCCGATGTGCAAGACCTCTTCCTCGAAAAGCTCGACTCCGCTCATCCAGGCCAGTATCTCTACAAGGATCAGTGGCTGCCTTACCAGGTAGTGACCGAAACAATCAAGATAAAAGGCCAGCCCGATGAGGCGCTGGCGGTGCGCATTACCAAACACGGCCCGCTAATCACCGATGTGATGACCTCAACCGCAAACAGCAAGCTGCAACCGATGGCTCTCGACTGGGTGGGCAATCAGAAGGAAGGGTTGGTCAATTCCGTGCTGGCGCTAGACCATGCCCAGGACTGGGCGCAGTTCCGCGCCGCGCTAAAGGGCTGGGTGCAGGCCGGGCAGAACTTCGTCTACGCCGACCAGCAAGGCAACATTGGCTACCAGGCAACTGGCAGGGTGCCGATTAAGGCGAAGGGCGATGATGGGATGCTGCCAGTGGAGGGCTGGACCGGCGCACACGACTGGAACGATTACGTGCCGTTCGAGCAGTTGCCGATGCTCTACAATCCGCCCAGCCACTACGTCGCCACCGCCAACTTCCGACCCTACGGCCCCGACTATCAATACTTCCTCGGCGCGCGCTTCGCCGCCCCCTGGCGCATCATGCGCATCCGCGAGATGATCGCGGCTAAGGACAAGCTATCCCAGACCGATATGGAGGCAATCCAGCACGACCAGCACAGCGTGCAGGCGCGGGCAATCGGCGCAAAGCTGGCCGCACTGCACAGTAGCGACCCGCTGGTGCAGCAGGCGATTGACCGCTTCAAGAACTGGGACGGCAGCCTGGCTGGTGACAGCGCCACTGCGGCCATATACGAACTGGCCTACCTGCAAATACTGCAATTGACCTTCAAGGATAACCTGGGCGCCGACCTGTTCAAGGAGTACATCAACACCAGCGGCGCTGAGGCTGGACTGTGGCTCTACGAGAACCTCGACAACCCCACCGCAAGTTGGTGGGACGATGTGACCACCGCTCAGAAAGAGACCCGCGACGATATCATGTTGAAGAGCATCAGCAACGCAGTTGCCGACCTGAAGGGCAGACTCGGCGGCAACATTGACGGCTGGCAATGGAACAAGCTGCACACCATCACCTTCGCCCACCCGCTCGGTAGCGTCAAGCCGCTCGACATCTTTCTCAACCAGGGGCCGTATCCGGTCGGCGGCGACAGCAGCACCGTGAATGTCAGCCCCTACGACTTGTTCGATGCGATGTCCAAAGCCACCTATGCTCAGTACTGGGTGCCGTCCTACCGCGCCGTCTACGACTTGACCGACTGGAACAAAACCCAGATCGTGATGCCAATGGGTGAGGCGGCCACCACTGGTGCCAGCCACGTCAATGACCAGACCCCACTCTGGCTGGGCAACGGTTATCTCGCCTTCCCCTACGACCAGGCGGCAATTGATGCAGCCAAGGAAGGCACCCTGACGCTGATGCCATAGGCGCTCTCGTTCGCGCCCACTATGGTATACATGGTATAATTCTAGGGCAGGGCGCAGCGCTTGCGTTCCTGCCCTTGAAATTGTCGGAGAGGCAAAGCGATGCGCTACTACGCAAAGGTTGAAGGCAGCGACGAAGAGATTGAACTGAACGTTGATGAGGATGGCAACGTCAGCCGCGACGGCCACGAGGCCGACCTGCTGGCGCTGGGGACGGGCCACTACTCGCTGCTGCTCGATGGGCGCAGCTACGATTTGTACGCCACACCCGTCACCGACGAGCCCGGCCACACCAGCTACAACGTGAGCGTAGGGCAGCGCCATTTGCACGTCGAGGTGCAGAGCGAACGTGAGCGGCGCATCCGCAAGGCCGCGCCCGCCGCCCATGCCAGCGGCGAAATCAGCATCAAAGCGCCAATGCCGGGGCTGGTCACCGGCCTGGCAGTCGCAGTCGGCGAGACGGTGCAAGCCAACCAGCGCCTGCTGCTGCTCGAAGCAATGAAGATGGAGAACGAAATCCGCGCCCCCCGCCCCGGCACAGTCAAGAGCGTCAGCGTGGCAAAGGGTGACAAGGTGGAGCAGGGCCGCGTGCTGGTGGTCATCGAATAAGTGATGAATGTAGGGGCGGGTGGCGCTCGCCCTTTCTGGATAAGCGCTCTGTTAATGATCATATGATGGGAGAGAACAAACAGTGACAATTGAACATACCCAAGCCTATAGCAGATTTAATCCTGAAGCCAACCGGGCATCTGGATTTACGGGTCGGAGGCAGAGAGCTATGGATTTTGCCTCTGTTTCTGCATACGCAATAGCTTCCCTGAAAGAACAATATAATTTGGTAAAAACAGGGCTTGCTAGCGGGCTTCCTAGGCCAGAGGGGTTTTTTAGTAATGGTGACACAAATCCACATACGGTTATAGCTCGCAGTGATGCTTACGAAAGCACTATTGCATCTTACACAGTACTAAGCAACTTTAGCTTCTTCGAGGCGTATGTGAATGATGCGCTTAAGGAGATGATAGAGTTTCATGGTGGCCGTGTTGAGTTTATTAGGAGAGCAAACGCACTTCCTCCAAGCGCACTACCTTCACCGCTGGATAAATATGACCAAGAAGCCCTGAAGAAATTGCGAGAGGATCCTAAACCAGGCAAAGAACTAAAGTACATAAAGTATTCTAAAGTGTTGATGGCAGCTGGCTATGGCTTCCCTGCGCAACTTGTGTCTGCTTTTTCCACAAAGTCTAATAACAGAGGGGCATCTGCATTGGCAGAAATTGTTTATCGCAAGATGGGAAATCAGGAAGCTGGTGTTCAAGCGGGTGAAATCCTGGATGTCTTGTCCATGGCTTTGCAGATGAATATTGATGAGCCGATTCACTACTTCGATGAAGATTCAAATGCGAACGTAGAGAGATCAATGAAAGATGTTTATGAAGATATTAAAACAATGAGACATTCTATTGCCCATGGCAAACCTATTAAAATCAGCCTCCATAAATCCATAGGAGCCTACAAAGCATTGGGTGAAATTGCTAAAAAGATAGACACTCACCTAACGACCTACTTCTTTGTTGTGGACGACTGGCTGCCTGTATCTCAACCTTATAGCAGAAGAGCTTGTGCTTTGGCAGAAGAAGGGGAGAAAGAGGGAATAGGTATGCTGATCGACATGATTGAGAGTCAACATAAGGAAACCCGCGAGACTGCTCTTATCTGTCTATCTAGGTTCGGTGCGCAGGCGGGATCCAAAAGCTTGTTCGGTGGGAAAGCTCAAGATGTTCTAACAGCTTGGACTAGCGCATTGAGCAGCGGGAACCCTAGAGTACGTAAGACGGCTGCCCTAAACTTGAAGAGGTATAGGTATAATGCTGAACAAAGCTTGATACCGCAGATAATTAAGGTGCTAGAGGAGATGATTGCAATAGAGGTGGACGAAGATACTAAGAAAGCAGCAGAGAAGGCCCTTCAGTCTCTGAAGCAGAGCCTAACAGGAGCCTATAGACTTCAACAAGGGGTTAGCAAAATGGGAAGTCCTACTGAAGCAAAGGCCAACGGCCACAGCGCCGCCCAGCGCGGCAAACAGCACTGGTTGACCAGCACTTACGCGAAGGCGCGGGGCAAGTCGCCAGAGCGGGCCGCCCGCTTCGAGACCCACTCGCAAATTGAGGTGCAGCCGCTGTACACGCCGGAAGACCTCGAGGCGGGGGGCTTCGACTACGAGCGCGACCTCGGCTACCCCGGCGAGTTCCCCTACACGCGCGGGGTGCAGGCCACCATGTATCGCGGGCGGCTGTGGACAATGCGTCAGTACGCCGGTTTCGGCGACGCCAGCGAGAGCAACCGCCGCTATCGTTACCTGCTAGCCCAGGGCCAGACCGGCCTCAGCGTTGCCTTCGACCTACCCACCCAGATGGGCTACGACTCCGACTCGCCAATGGCCGACGGCGAGGTGGGCAAGGTGGGGGTGGCGATTAGCTCGCTCGACGATATGGAGAACCTGCTGCGCGACATTCCGCTGGACAAGGCCAGCACCTCGATGACCATCAACGCCACCGCCAGCGTGCTGCTCGCCCTTTACATCGCAGTGGCCCGCAAGCAGGGCGTGCCGGAGACTGCGCTGAACGGCACGGTGCAGAACGATATTCTGAAGGAGTACATGGCGCGCGGCACGTACATCTACCCGCCCGCCCCCAGCCTACGCCTGATTACTGACCTGATGGCCTATTGCCGCGACCATGTGCCGAACTGGAACACTATCAGCATCAGCGGTTATCACATCCGCGAAGCGGGCGCGACCGCGGTGCAGGAAGTGGCGTTCACCATTGCCGATGCGCTCGCCTATGTGCAGGCCGCGCTCGATGCCGGGCTGAAGGTTGACGAGTTCGCCCCCCGCCTGGCCTTCTTTTTCAACTCGCACAACGACTTCCTCGAAGAGGTCGCCAAGTTCCGCGCCGCCCGTCGCCTGTGGGCGCGGCTGATGCAGGAACGCTTCCACCCGCAAGACCCGCGCAGCCTGATGCTCCGCTTCCACACCCAGACCGCCGGTAGCACCCTAACCGCGCAGCAGCCGCTCAACAATATTGTGCGCACCACCGTGCAAGCGATGGCCGCCGTGCTGGGCGGCACCCAATCACTGCACACCAACTCGATGGACGAGGCGCTGGCTCTGCCGTCCGAGGTGGCCGCCCGTACCGCGCTCCGTACTCAGCAGATTCTTGCCTACGAGAGCGGTGTTGCCAGCACCATTGACCCGCTGGCCGGTTCGTANNGGCGGCACGCTGAAGGCGCTGGAAGGTGGCTTCTTCCAGGCCGAAATCCAGGAGAGCGCCTACCGCTGGCAGCGCGAGGTAGAGAGCAAGCAGCGCATCATCGTCGGCGTCAACCAGTTCGCGGTCGAAGAGCAGCCATCCGCCGACTTGCTGCGGGTCAACGAGCGGGTGCAGCGCGAGCAAATCGCCCGCCTCCAGGCCCTCCGCGCCCGCCGCGACAATAGCTTCGTCGCCGAGCAGCGGGCCAAGCTGCGCCGCGCCGCCTCAGGTCGCGACAACCTGATGCCCTACATTATCGCTTGCGTCGAGGCGCTGGTCACGCTGGGCGAAATCTGCGATACCCTGCGCGAGGTGTTCGGCGAGTATCAGGAAACCGTCTTTTAACCCCTCCCCAAAGGGGGAGGCTGGGTGGGGGAGTTGGCGATGCAAGGTATCCGCGAGATACCGCTGGTGATATTGGAGAAAATGTAGGGGGCCGCCGCCCCCCTTGGTGAGGAGCTATAAGCGATATGTTGCCAGCAGACAACGAAAAGTGGACAATCTACGAACCACTCGATAACGTCAAAGCCTACCGGCTAGGCGAGGAGCCAGATGAGTCCGAGCCGGTGCTGGTGGTGCGCATGGGCGAACACACCCTCAGCGCGTTGCTCTACCAGTACGCGGGCGATATCCGCATCGGCGACGCGATTATGCAGCACAAGACCGAGATTATCCGCTGGGCTGCCGATGGACTCGACGAGCAACGCTACTACTGCATTGGCCTGATGGTCGAGGTCAGCCTCGCCGGTGACGTGCAGGCCGCCGAGGTAGCCTTCCGCCGTCGCACGGACGTCGGGATTAAGGATTAAGGACTAAGGATTAAAGATTAAGGAAAGGATGAAAGGTTAAGGATGAAAGGTTAAGGATGAAGGATGAAGGATGGGAGATATAACAGTATCCGTTTTGTCCTTAATCCTTAGTCCTTAATCCTTAATCCATTACTATGACATCCTGGGTACCAAAACAGGCGAATATTCGGGTAATGAACGCGCTGCGCGAAGCAGGGCTGGATATCGAGATCATCCGCCACGACTCGGAGGCCCGCACCGCAGAGCAAGCCGCCGCGCTAATAGGCTGCGACCTTGCCCAGATCGCCAAATCGCTCGTCTTCAGCGCGGGTGATGGGCTGGTGATGGTGCTGGCTTCCGGCTCCAATCGGGTGGACACCGACAAGCTGGCTGCGCTGCTCGGCAAGCCGGTGGGCAAGGCCGATGCCGAAGCAGTACGGGCGGCCACCAGCTACGCCATCGGCGGCGTCGCGCCGGTGGGCCACCCAAACGCGCTGCCGATATACATGGACGAAGACCTGCTGAAGTACGAAACCATCTACCCCGCCGCTGGCACGCCGAACACCGCGTTCGCGATCAGCAGCCGCGACTTGCAGCGGATTAGTGGCGCGATTGTTGCAGATATAAAAGCATAAACATCCCCTCTCCCCGCCGGGGGTGAGGGTAAGGGTGAGAGATAACGCTTCTATCCCCTCTCCCCGCCGGGGGAGAGGGTTAGGGTGAGGGGAGACAACAATGCAAACCAACCTTGACAAGCAAATCCAACAGCACCGTAAAGAGCGCGAGAAGCACGAAAAGGCCCGCCAGAAGAAGGGCGCGAAGGTCTACGACGCCGAGCAGAGGACCAAGGTACAGCAGAGCGGCGGCTTGCAGGGCAGCAAGGCGCTGGGCATATTCGCGCCAATCGCCCTGCTGCGCATCGTCGCTAATCTGATTGCCGACCTGAAGCGCTACGGTGCGTGGCCCTACGTCATTGTCGGCTATGCTGGCCTGCGCGAATACCAGCGGGTGCAGGAGCATAACGCCCGCCTCAAGCGCCGCGAGGAGTGGGAGAAGGCGGTAAAGAAGTGAGGAGTGAGGAGTGAGGAGTGAGGAGTGAGGAGTGAGGAATGGTAATGCCGTAGGAGCGCACATCAGTGTGCTATCCGTCTTACTGTGTAGTTTGCAACTTGTCTGCTTGTAGGTTCGCTACCCATCTTTCATTCATCACTCCTCACTCCTCACTCCTCACTAGCAGGAGCAGCGGCCGGGTTGTGGCCCTTGAACATCGAATAGAGCAGCCACATCGAGGGCAGCAGCACCACTGCGCCGATGGCCAGGGCAATCAACATCGCCAGGATGATTGAGCTGGCGGAGGCCGAGTTGTCAATCGTGATGTCGGGGTATAGCAGGTAGGGCGACTGCGCCAGCGCCCAGCCCCCGATGATCAGGGCCACCTGCGTGACGCCAGCAATGCGGGCAAAGGCATAGCGCCGTTGCCAGACGGCGATGACCGCGACCGCGCCGATGATTACCGCTGATGGCACCAGCGCGAGGCCGAAGCCGCTGGTCAGCCCACCCCAGATGCGCGGCGCGGCGCTGGCCGATAGCGGTAGGGCGATGGTGGCTAGGATGACCGCTGCCAGCCACGCGCCAATCGCCCGCTTGCGGAAGTCCTCCTGCAACTCGCCCTTTGTCTCCAGGGTGAGGTAGACTGCCGCGAGATAGGCGCAAATCGCCAGCGCCAGCAGGCCGAGCAGCAGCGGATAGGGCGCGAGCCAGGCGAGGTAGTCGTTGACCGCACCAGTCCTGGGGTCAACACGGATGTCGCCGCTGACGATTGCCCCGAAGCAACTGCCGAGCAGCACCGGCGTGATGATGCTTGCCGCGCTAAAGACCACGCCCCAGAGGCTGACCTCGCCGGTTACCTTTGCCCCATGCGCGCGGAAGACGAACGCCGAGCCGCGCAGCATGATGCCGACCAGCGCAATGCTGAGTGGCACATTCAGGGCGGTGAATAGGGCAGCGAACGCGGGCGCGAAGCAGACGAACAGCAGCACGATGACGATAATCAGCCAGACGTGGTTGGCCTCCCACACCGGCCCCATCGCCTCGGCGACCGCGCGCCGCTGCTCCTTTGCGCGAGGGCCACTCGCCAGCGCGTCCCACACCCCGCCACCAAAGTCGGCCCCGCCCAGCACCGCGTAGAGGGTAAGCGAAATAACGATTACCCCGGCGGCAATGTAGTTAAGCGGTGGCAAGGCTGCTGCCCTCCTCCCGTGCCGCTGGCTCACCGGCCATACGGCGCAGGAACCAGACGACCATGCCCGCAAGCAGCAGATAAAGCGCCACGAAGGTGACAAGGTAGATAACCAGGCCTGGTGCGGTCGTCACCGCATCGGCGGTGCGCATCACGTTGTAGATGATGAACGGCTGGCGGCCCAGTTCGGTCAACACCCAGCCCGCCTCGATGGCGATGAAGCCCAGCGGCCCGCTGATGAGGATGGCCCGCAGCAGCCACTTGCCGTCTGGCACCCGCCGCTTACGCCAGACGAAGATGAGCGCCCACAGGGCAACCAGCAGCAGAGTCGTGCCGCTGCCAACCATCACCTGGAAGGCGGGGTGGGTGATCTCAGTGGCTGGGCGCAACTCCAGCGGCACATCGTTCAGCCCCTTGACCACCGCGCCAGTGTTGCCGTAGCCCAGCCAACTGAGCATCCCCGGTATCTCAATCGCAAAGTTAGTCGT
>QHBQ01000117.1 GCA_003243865.1 Candidatus Chloroheliales bacterium
CTGCCCTATGGCGGCGCGTTGAGCAACAGTCTGGAACGTCATAAGGCACCCCTCCTTTTAGCGAACACCCTCAAGGGTTGTTCCTCGATGCAGGCAGGCATAGCCCGGCCTGCGTGAATAATTGATCGGATTTTAGCATATTTTAGGGCCGCAGGGTGTTTGCTGCATCAGCCGATAGTTGTATCTATTCCACCTGCGGATGGGCGTGCGTCACTTGCCCTACAGCGGAAGGAGGGCGCATCGTAAGATGCGCCCCCACAAGCCCGCAAGGGCGAGTGCCGCCCGCCCCTACATTCATGCTTCCTTTACTCCATCAAGGCCGGTGGATGATACCTTCGTAGACGATCTGGGCCATCTCGTCGCGACGGATGTTGTTGTTCGGCCTGAAGGTGCCGTCGGGATAGCCGTTGATGGTGCTGTTGTGGTAGGCGGTCTCGATGCTCACGTAGAAAACGTAGGTAGGTGGCACATCGCTGAAGTCCTGCGTCCCACCTGTTGGCGTGTACAATTGATAAGCGCCAGCCAGCACCACCAGCTTAGTTAGCTGACCCCTAGTAATCGCCAGGTTTGGCAGGTAGCAGGGGTAGGTAGCATTGTGCGCGGCGCAGTTGGCCGCATCGAAGCCGCTGAGGATACCATTATGGAAGCCGGTCTCGATGTAGACGTAGGCCCAGTAGCTAGGCGGCACGTCGGTGAAGTCCTGCCCACCGCCAGTGGGAGTGTAGAGGCTCTCACCGAAGCCGAGTACCACCAACTTGGCGAACTGAGCGCGGGTAGCCGTGCCACCTGGGTCGTAGTGAGTGGGGTCAACGCCGTTGACTACGCCGCGACAGTAGAGGTAGTGGATGGCATAGTAGAAGACGTTGCCGTTGATGTCCACGAACGGGTTGGGGCAGTCGGTGGGCGTCGCGCTTGGTGGGGGGGTATCGGTTGGCCCGCCGGGGGTATTGGTGGGCAGCGGCGTGCTGGTCGCTGGCGCGGGCGTATCGGTTGGCCCGCCAGGGGTGTCGGTTGGTGGCGCCGGAGTGTTGGTGGGCGGCAGCGGCGTGCTAGTCGCTGGCACTGATGTGCTGGTCGCCGTCGCTGGCAGTGGCGTGCTGGTCGGTGGCGGCGTATTCGTCGCTGGCGGTGTGCTGGTGGCGGTGCTGGTGGGAGGCATTGGCGTCATCGTCGGGGTGCTGGTTGCTGGCAGCGAGGTGTTGGTGCGGGTCGCAGTGGCGCAGGGTACTGAGCTAGTAAGCGAAACATCATCAACGAACATATCGGTGGGGTCGCCGGCGTTGTCGCCATGCACCAGGAACTTGATGCGCACCGTGGTACCAGCATAGGGGGCCATGCTGAAGGTGACGTTGGTCCAGGCCTGAGTGTTGTTGTCAACGTGCATGATGGTGGCAAGGGTAGTGCCGCTGGTGTTCTGCACATAGGCATCCTGCCAGTCGAAGGTGATGCTGTCTACGGTGCGCGGCCAGTACCAGTAACTGAGGGTGCCACCAGCGGCAGGCACATTGATAGTTTGGTAGATAGAGGAGTCGCCGGGCGTTTCGCTGCCAGGTAGGCTGCCCAGGTGAGCGGAGAAGGTACCAGTGTGGGGTTGGGCGTTAGAGACCGTTGGCGCTGGACTGGTATCCTGCGCCACCCAGGGCGCGAAGCTGCCGGTCTCGAACCCGCCGTTGCTAACCGCCTCGCTGAAACCGCACGGAGTGGGGGTCGAGGTTGGTGTGTTCGTGAAGGTGGATGTTGGGGTGGCGGTCGGTGGCGTGCCGGTCACGGTGGGGGTCGGCGTGCCGGAGGTGAGGGTCTCGCTGCTGGTGGTGTAGCTAGCACCATCAAAACCGGCGGCGATTGCGGCGATATTGCCAACTGCGCCACCGCCGAGGGCGACTCGGGTGAAGTTGAGCGGCGGACCGTAGCGCCAACTGTTGCTGCCGGGATTGTAGATCTCCACGCTCTGGGTCTGGGTAATCGGGGTGAAGCCACCGTCGTTGGGGTTGTGGAAGTAGCCGCCTCCAACCACCCAGAGTTCACCGTTGAGCGCGAAGGTGGTGGGCGCCTGGCGCGCAACCAGCATCGGCGTTCTGGTTATCCAGGTATTGGCGGTAGGGTCGAAGCCGTAGACATTGTTGATTACGTTAGTGTAGCTGGTGTTGTAGCCGCCGACGTGATAGACAATACCGTTCAGCACAGCAGCAGCGCCATAGGCGGTTTGGATTGGCAGGGTGGCGGCGGTCGTCCACGAGTTGCTTACCTCATCGTAGACGTAGATGGTGTTGCTGACGTAGGGGCTGACATTGTGGTCGCCTGCAATAACGTAGAACTTGCCGTTCAGCGCCGCGCCGGCCCCACCCGAAGTGACGGCTGGCAGAAGCGCCTTGCTGACCCAGGTGTTGGTGGATGTGTTGTACGCCTCGTGGGTGTTGAGATAGGTGCCGCCGTTATTCTCGAAGGGACCCTGGATGCCACCCGCGACGTAGATAGTGCCGTTGTCCGCGGCGGTCGCGGCGGCGCCGCGCGCGGTCGGCATATTGTTGCGCTGCGTCCAGGTGTTGCTCGTGACATCGAACGACTCGTTGGCATTCTGCTGGGTATCGTAGCAGTTGCCTGCCAGCCCGCCGATGACGTAGACGTTGTTACCCACCGTTGCGCTGCCCACCCGATAACGGGGCGTGTTCAGCGGCTGGTTGATCTGCCACTGGCCGCCCGGCACTGGCGTGAAGGTGGGCGTGGGGCTGGGTGGTGGGTTGACTGCCGGATAGCGTTCGCTGTCGTTGCGATAGTTGACGCCGCCGGAGGCATAGCCACCGACGGCGTAGAACACGCCATTGCCCTGCGCCGCGCCATAGTTGCGGCGGGGGAATACCAGGTTGGCGAAGCCTGACCAGCTATTAGCGACCGGGTCGTAGATGTAGGCGGCGTTCGACCCCACGTCCCAGAACCCACCCGCCACGATTAGGTGACCGGCATTAGGATAGCCGCTGCCCGTGTCCCAGGCGTAAGCTTTTGCCGTCGAACGACCAATCGGCAGGTCGGCCATTCGCGTCCAGGTGGGGGAGGGGGCGCTGGGATCGAGCCGTTCAACAATCTGCTCGTTGCTCAACGATGTGCCTGCCTGATTAAGCTGCCCACCACCCACTGCATAGATCTTGCCGTCGAGGGTTGCGCCCGCGATAAAGCCGCGCGGCAGACTGAGGTGAGCGGTGGTAAGGTTGGTCCAGCGGCTACCCTGCGGCGCAGTCGGGTCATAGACCCAGGTTTCGTTAAAGCCACCAGGTGTAGCGGGGCGGATGCCGCCGAAGATATACCACTTGTTGTTGTAGACCGCGCTGCCGCCAGGGATGCGTCCGCCGGTAGGTGGGCCAGGGTCAACTGGCCAGGTGTCGCTGACCACGGTGCTGAGGCTGTCGGCGGTGGGGTTGTAAATATACATGGTGTTGGTAAGGGCTGCGCCGGGGCCGCTGGCGCCGAGGATGTAGATGGCGGGGATGCCGCTGGTGGGGGTCAGCACGGCTGCTTCCATGTTCGAGGTATTCTGGGTGGGGAAGACGGCGGACTTGGTAGTCCAGGTGCCAGCGGAAGGATTGCCCTCAAGGATGGAGGTGAGATAGGTGCTATAATCGTTGGTGGTGTCGGCGCTGCGTCCACCGAAGGCATAGATATGGCCGTTGGCAGGCCAGAAGGCACTAGCCATCCGTCCGCGGGGGCCAGGTAGGGCGGAGCCAAATACCTCCCAGGCGGGGTAATCGCTGGGGCCTTGCGCCGAACCCGGCGACGTGGAGGAATTGCTGCTGGCGATAAGCTGCCCGCGTGCGCCGCTGATGCCGTTACGCGGCGCGGGGGTGGGGCAGACCACATTGGGGGCGGCAGCCACGCTCGGTTGACTGCTGGATGGCCCGGCCTGAACAATGGTGCCAGCCAG
>QHBQ01000508.1 GCA_003243865.1 Candidatus Chloroheliales bacterium
GCCGCCGACCTACGCGCCATCCCCAACCAGGGTACCCGTCAGGATTACGCCTATGCGCGTGGCTTCGAATTGCTGCGTGCCGACCCGCTCGCCTTTGTTGGCAAGGGGCTGAAGGAGATGAACGACCTGTGGGCGGGCAACTTCACTGCCGAGGAGCGCTTCACCCGCGGCTACACGCATGGTCTCGTCCCTGCCAGCCATCTGCTCGCCAGCATTACGCTTGATGACACGCTCTACCTGTTGCTGGTGCCACTGGCGATTATCGGGCTGTTTGCCGCGCCCCGCCACCCCTTGCGCGGTTACGTGGTCGCCTGGGCGCTGACTAACTTCGCACTGGCCTTCGCCTTCTTCGCGGTCACCCGCTTCCGCCTGGCGGTGCTGTTTTTCCTGCTGCCCTATGCGGCGTGGACGCTGCTCAATCTGGGTTCGCTGTGGCGGAACTTGACCCTGCGTAGCAACGAATCAGGGCGTGATAAATCACGCCCCTATAGAGAATCAGGGCGTGATAAATCATGCCCCTACAGGGTGGCCGTTGCTGCTATCCTCATCATTGGCTTCCTTGTCGCCAACCTGCCTTCCTACCCCCTGGCGGAGACGGCGCAAGGCGTGACAGAGTGGGGTAAGCAGCAGCACCTTGTCGCCGGTGATGCGCTATTCGCTAGCGGCGATCTGCAAGGGGCAGCGAGAGAGTATAATCAGGCCGACCAGAGTTTGGCCGAGACCCAGACCGCGCGGGCTAACCTGGATATCCACAGCGGCGATCTGGCAACCGCACAGCAGCTTGTGGTGGCGATTGACCCCGCCTACTGGGGTCACTACCTCATCCTCGGCGCAATTGCCCGCGCCCAGCACGCTGATCCAACCCCCGCCTTCGGTAGCCGCGTGGTGCGCGACAACTATGCCGCCGCCAGCGAGTGGGCTTGGACGCACTTTACTTCCACGATGAGCTGCGACCTGCAAGTTGGCGACGAGGGACAGGATATGGGCGAGGTGCGCGGCTTCGGCCTTAGCGAGGTAGATAGCGGGCAACGCTACCGCTGGAGCGTGCAGCCGAGTGTGGCGCTGCGTCTCTGTCCCGCCACTTCTAGCACGACCCTCACCCTGCGGCTGCGCGGCTATCGGCCCGCCCCGCTGCCCAGCCCGACCGTCAGCGTCAGTGTTGCGGGCGTGAACGTCGGCAACGTCAACCTCAGCGCCACCTGGCAGGACTACACCATCGCCATCCCCGCCGCTGTTGCGGCCAAGACCAGCGAGGGTACAATCATCGAGCTATCCAGTTCCACCTTCGTCCCTGGTGGCAGCGACCCCCGCCTGCTCGGCTTCATGCTCGCGGCGGCGCATTTGGGAGGTAAGTGAACAGCAGCAGACAACGAGTTGACATATCGCGGGTCGCATCAATCGCCGCGCTGGCAATTGCCCTGCTCATCGTTGCGCTGCTGCTGTGGCGTACCTGGCAGTCGGCGCAGTTCAGCGCGGGCATCTTCGGCTATCCCTTCCAGGTGGACGAGAGTGAGGGCATGATCGCCGCTGAGACCCTGCTGCTAGACCAGGGTCAGAATATCTACAACTTCCCCGGTCCGCAGCAGTTCGTCGCCGCACCTTATCCGCCACTCTACTATCTGCTCAACCTGCCGCTCATCCACTTCACCGGCTACAGCCTGAAGGTAGGGCGAACGCTCACCATCCTCTCCACCCTTGCCGCCGCTGCACTCCTCTTCGCCCTGGTCAAGCTTGCCACCCGCCGCCGCCTGGCTGCCATCATCGCCGCCCTCGCCTTCCTTGCCAGCTCGCTGACCGCCTTCTGGGGTGCAATCGTCAAGCCCGATCTGCCCGCAATGGCCTTTGCCCTGCTCGGTCTCTATCTAGTCGCGTTGAGTATCGTAGGGCAGCAGGGCGGGCCACCGCCTGCCCCTACGAATGCAGGTTCGGTTCCTGTGCAACATCGTGACCCCAATTCACAATTTACAATTCATAATTCAACATTCGCCGCGCTAGCGGTGGCTGCCTTCGCCCTGGCGATGCTTACCAAGCAGACCAGCGTGGCGGCGGCGGGGGCGGGGTTCGTCGTGCTGCTGTTCAGCGACTGGCGGCGAGGGTTGAAGGCAATCGGTCTCTACGTTGCGATCGTCGGCGGCGTGTCGCTGCTGCTCGACGGGCAGACGGCGGGGGGATACTTCTGGCACATCGTTACCGTCCATACCTTGCCTTGGAACTTCGACCGCCTGGTTAGCTACGTGCAAACTATCTGGTCGGTCAACTGGCCGCTCATCCTCATGGGTGCGCTCGGTCTAATAGTAGCTATAGCTTCGGCGATACGGGGAACCAGTCAGCGGATTAGGTTCAACGGAGAAACCGGGAAAACGGATGTAGGGGCGCAATTCATTGCGCCCGTGCCGCCAATCCCTAACCAGGGCGTGATTTATCACGCCCCTACAGAACCCAACCAGGGCGTGATAAATCACGCCCCTACAAACATCCAGAACTCAAAACTCGCCTTCATGCTGCTCCTCTACGCGCTGGCGGCAGTGGTGCAGGCCAGCGGAGTCGGCACGCTGGGTGGAGTGCATAACCACTTCCTCGACGCTTTGTCGGCGCTCTGCATCGGCTTCGGGCTGCTGCTGGGTTGGCTGCTCGACCGCGCCAACGATGTAGGCAGCGCATTGCCGCTGCGCGTTGCCGGGCTGATCGGCCTATGCGTGGCTGCGGTGCTCGTCTGGCTGCTGATCGGCGCGGAGTACGACCCCCACGACCTGAACGCCTATCAGTTTCGCTTGCCCAGCGCGGCCCAGCTTGAGGGGATGAGCAACATCGCTCAGTTCGCCACCAACAATGGGGGGCCGCTCTACTCCGACAACGTCAGCATCGTGCTGTCGGCGCACCAGCGCCTGCGCAGTACCGACCCTTACACCCAGACCCATGCCAGCAGCCCTGCCATCCACCCCAACCCCGCCGACCGCTGGGACGAGCGCCAGCTAGTCGCCGATATTCGCGCGGGCAAGTTTGCCCTGATCATCCTCGCCCCCAGCGATCCCTGTAAGGGGGGTGGCGGCGAAGTCTCCCCCGCAATCGCGGCGGCGGTATGCGATAGTTATAAGTTGATCCAGCGCAATGTGGAGTACATTTATCAGCCGAGGTAATCACTGTGCATGGCGGAGAAGAAATGGGAAGCTAATCCAAAGAATTGTCAGCACGATTATGCTGGTAAGGTCAATCCAAATGATAAAGACCGGGCGGCGGCTATCCTGGCGGCTTATTGTGGTCCAGAAGGCGATAAATAGCGATACCCCTGAGAGCAACGCAGCCAACCCCACAGGGCCTTCAAGCTGATCATATCTGCGGATAACGGTGTTTAGCCCAGCAATACATATGCCCACTGCAATAAACGTGCAAACAAGCCCGATTACCGCCCAGATCATCGTATCTTCCCATGCCTTGTGCAGCTTGCCCTCGGTTTTAGGCATCTGCGCTTCCTCGGTTTGCAGCAACATACTGGCAGTATCCTGTGGCTGGATGTTGGTATTCGCAGCATGCTGATAGACAAAGTTGGGGGTTAGACGATGTTGCTCTCTTAGCGCATAATCAGCCGCGCAGATAGGTCTCCAATCCACTGTTCGGGTGCAAGCGGCACAGATCGGCGTACCGCAATCAGCGCAGGTGGCGGTGGCAGGGACGCTTGGATGGTTGTAGCAGTTCATATCTAAGTTCCTCATTATTTGTACAGATCAGGATAGCGTAGATGCTGTAGATAATCAAGGTACTGATCCTTCTCATGAATGAGGAAGGGAGTGCTAATCCATAGGATAGCCAACACGATTATGCTGGTCAGGCCAATCCAGATGATGTAGCGGGGACGTGAACTATCCTGGCGGCTGAGTATGGTCCAGAAGGTAATAACCAGAGATACAACCGAGAGCAGCGCATTCAACCCCAGAGTACCTGTAAGGGAACCGTGCCCGCCATAAACATCCAGCCCGCTAATAAAGAGGAACACTGGGATAAGCGCACAAACCAGCCCAATTACCGACCAGATCATCGTATCTTCCCATGCCTTGTGCCTCTTGCCACTGGGCTTGGGCATCCGCGCTTCTTCAGTTTGCAGCAGTATCGCAGCAGTATCCTGCGGCTGAACTAGGTCAGCAGCGGCGTGCTGATAGACAAAGTTGGGAGTCAGCTTGTGTTCAGCAACCTGCACCAATGGAGTGTGCTCGGCTTGTTCAGCAATGCGCAAGGGCAGCATCCGTTGGGTCTTCTTTTCTGGCCGATAAGGTGGTACGGCTACGGGCAGCAGCACGTCCTCTACCTCGTGCCCCGCCATCGTGTAATCTGCCGGGCAGAACGACCTGCCGCGGAGCATCCGAGTACAATCGGCGCAGATCGGCGCACCGCAATCAGCGCAGGTGGCGGTGGCGGGTACGTTGGGGTGGTTGTAGCAGTTCATTGGCGGCCTCTCATCTCGTCGGCTTGGTCTACTCTATTATACTACGTGGGGACAGGATAACAAGTTGCACTGGGGCGGGTCATCACCTGCCCCTACGGTATCAGCCTTAACTTTCAACCTTAAACTCGCTGCATTTGTTCGCTGCTTTGACAAACTCCCTTGCCTGTGCTATCATCGGCGTGGGCAAATCCCCACTATTGCTTGTCCATCTTTGTTCGCGCCAAAGGAGTTTGATGATGAGGATACACACCGCGAGGCCATTGCAAGCTCTTAGCTTGTTGCTGATCATTGCTACGCTGCTGGCCGCCTGTGATACTGGCGGGGCCAGCACCCCCACCGCGATGCCTGCGCCGCCCACACCCGCCAGCACTGCTACTGCGGTGAGCAATGTCGCCCCTGCCAACCCAACGATCGCGCCAGCCGCCGCCAGCCCGACCGCTGCCGCTGCTAGCCCGACTACTGCCACCATCGCTAACCCGCTCTACATTGCGCTGATCTGGCACAACCATCAGCCGTTCTACTTCAAGGACCCAACCAGCGGCGTATACGAGAAGCCCTGGGTACGGATGCACAGCATCAAGGATTACCTCGACATGGTGACGATGTTGCAGCAATATCCCAACGCCCACGTCACCTTCAACATGACTCCCTCATTGATCAAGCAGATTGACGATTTCACCCAGAACAATGATCGTGACAAATATTTCGTGATTGCCGCCAAGCCCGCCGCTCAGCTTACCGCCGATGATAAGAAGTTCCTGCTGCAACGCTTCTTCGATGCCAACGACAAGATTATCAACCGCTTCCCCCGTTACGTCGCTCTGAAGCAGTTGCGCGGCAGCGACCTTAGCGATGCGGGCCTCGCCACCGCTACTGCCAAGTTCCAGGAGCAAGACTGGCGCGACCTGCAAACCTGGTTCAACCTTGCCTGGTTCGACCCCGACTGGCAGGCGCTGAACCCGCTCAAGGGTCTGATCAGCAAGGGTCAGGGCTTCAGCGAGGCCGAGAAGCAGACAGTGCTTGATCAGAGCATCGAGATTATGAAGAAGATTATCCCTGCCTACAAGGATGCTCAGGATCGCGGCCAGATCGAGGTTATCACCACCCCCTATGCCCACCCTATCCTGCCGCTGATCTACAACACCGACTCGGCGAAAATTGCGATGGGCAGCAGCGTGTCCCTGCCCCAGCCGCCCTTCAGCTACCCGCAGGACGCCACCGCCCAGGTGGAACTGGGCAAGCAGATCTACAAGGACCACTTTGGCAAGGACCCACTTGGGATGTGGCCCGCTGAGGGTTCGGTATCACAGGATATCGTCAAGCTGTTCGCCGACGCGGGCATCAACTGGATTGCCAGCGACGAGAAGGTGCTGGCCTCCTCCTACAGCCTGCCCAACGGCATTGAGCGCGACGGCACCGAGACCCCCAAACTGCCGCAGTTCCTCTACGCTGGCTACACGGTGGCCGATAGCGCAAGAGGGGCAATGCCGGTCAACATCACCTTCCGCGACCATTTGATCAGCGACAAGATCGGCTTCGACTACAGCGGGCAGAACGGCGGCAGCGCCAGCAGCGACCTGCTCAACCGTATCCACAACATCCAGAAGTCGCTGGCCGCCAACCCGCGCAACGCCGGGCATCCTTACCTCGTTACCATCCTGCTCGACGGTGAGAACGCCTGGGAGAACTACGACAACGATGGCAAAGCCTTCCTCAACGGGATGTACCAGAAGCTGACCGCTGACCCCAGCCTCAAGATGGTTACGCCCAGCGAATACTTCGCCAAGTTCCCCAACGGGCGGCGCATCCCCAAGCTGTTCGCCGGTAGCTGGATTGATGGCACCTTCAGCACCTGGATTGGCGAGGTCGAGGAGAACCAGGGCTGGGACTACCTGCGTCAGACCCGCGCGATGCTCGACCCTTACTTGACCGGCAAGAAGAGCATCCCCGCCGCCAAACTGGAGGCAGCACGGCTGGCAATGTTCGCCGCCGAGGGCAGCGACTGGTTCTGGTGGTTCGGCACCGACCAGAATAGCGGCGACGATGCTGCCTTCGACGACCAGTTCCGCAACACCTTGCGGCAAGTCTACGCCAATGTCGGCGAAGCGCAACCCGCCTTCCTCGATGTGCCGATTGTCGCCCGCCTTGCCCCTGCGCCCAAGCAGGCGGTCAGCGGCGACATCAGCCCCACGATTGACGGCAAGGCTGATGCAGGCGAATGGGACAAGGCGGGCAGCTACGTCGAGGCGGGCGGCGGGGCGATGAGCAGCGGTCAGCAGGTAGTTAGCGCCACCTACTATGGCTCCGACGCCAAGAACCTCTATCTGCGCATTGACGCGACCAAGCCCTGGGACAACGCCCAATACAGCTTCGGCCTCTACTTCGCCAACCCCAACCAGGCGGCGGGCCTCGGCTTCAGCCGCAATGCGGCGAAGAGCGCTACTCCCCAGCCGCTCGGCTTCCTTGCCAACTATCTGGCCGAGGCGGTAATCGAGAACGGCAAGCTGACCGCCAATGGTGTCTACAGTGTCACCAACGGCGCGTGGGGCAGCAGCCCAATCGGCAACGTCAGCGCCGCGGCGGCAGGCAGCAGCTTCGAGATGGCAGTACCCTGGAGCGCACTCGGCGACCTCAAGACCGGCGATGCAGTCAACTTCATCGCGGTGATCAGCAAGGCGGATAGCGACATCGCTAAGGCTCCCGGCGCGGGCGCAATCGGCTTTACCGTTCCCGACCGCAACCCGATCCAGGTGGCGATGACCATTGATGACCCCAAGGGCGACGATCACGGCCCCGGCAGCTACACCTACCCGCAGGACGTGGCGTTCAGTCCCGG
>QHBQ01000383.1 GCA_003243865.1 Candidatus Chloroheliales bacterium
TTTGCGCCCGACCCTACGCCAGCGGAGATGGCCGACCCCGCCAGCGGCCCGCGCAAGTTCTACACCATGTCCATGTACCCCTACCCCAGCGGCGACCTGCACATGGGCCATATGCGCAACTACACGATTGGCGACGTGCTGGTGCGCTACCACAAGATGCGCGGTGAGCGGGTACTGTCGCCAATGGGCTGGGACGCCTTCGGCCTGCCCGCCGAGAACGCCGCGATCAAGGATGGCATCCACCCCGCCATCCGCACCCCACAGAACATCGCTGAGATGAAGCGCCAGTTCGAGCGGATGGGCGCGATGTTCGACTGGCGGCGCGAGGTCAACTCCAGCACGCCCGATTACTATAAGTGGACGCAATGGCTGTTCCTCAAGTTCTACGAACATGGCCTGGCCTACAAGCGCAAGGCGCCAGTCAACTGGTGTCCCAAGGACAAGACCGTGCTGGCTAACGAACAGGTCATCAACGGCCACTGCGAGCGCTGCGGCACCCAGGTAATCAAGCGCGACCTGGAGCAGTGGTTCTTCAAGATTACCGCCTACGCCGACCGTCTGCTGAACGATCTGGACAAGCTGCCCGACTGGCCGGAGCGGGTCGCCACCATGCAGCGCAACTGGATTGGCCGCAGCGAGGGCGCCGAGGTGGACTTCCCCGTTGTCGGCAGGGAGGAACACATCCGCGTGTTCACTACCCGCCCCGACACGCTGTGGGGCGCAACCTTCATGGTGCTGGCCCCTGAGCATCCGCTGGTGGATATTGCCACCAGCGTGGAGCAACGCGGCGCGGTCGAAGCCTACAAGCAGGAGGCCAGCAAGGAGACCGAGATCGAGCGGATGTCCACCGTCAAGGAGAAGACCGGCGTGCCGACCAGCGGCTATGCTATAAACCCGGTCAACGGTGAGCAGATTCCGATTTGGATTGCCGATTACGTGCTGATGGGCTACGGCACCGGCGCGATCATGGCCGTGCCTGGCCATGATCAGCGTGACTTCGAGTTCGCCCGCAAGTTCAACCTGCCCATCGTCGAGGTGGTCAGCAGCCCGGAAGCCAATCTGGATAAGGAAGCGTGGGCGGGTGAAGGCACGATGGTCAACTCTGGCCCGCTGAACGGCATCGCCGCCGGTAAGGGCGAAGACCAGAGCGTCAAGGCGGCGGTCAAGTGGCTGGAAGAGCAGGGGCTGGGCCGCGGCACGGTCAACTATCGGCTGCGCGATTGGCTGATCTCGCGCCAGCGCTACTGGGGCTGCCCCATACCGATTATCTACTGCGACGCTTGCGGGATGCAGCCGGTGCCGGAGCAAGACCTGCCAGTGCTGCTGCCGCTCGACGTTGCGTTCAAGCCGGGCGGCGAGTCGCCGCTGGCCCGCGACCCCAATTTCGTCAACACCACCTGCCCGGCCTGCGGCGGCGTGGCGCGGCGCGAGACCGACACGATGGACACTTTCGTGGATAGCAGTTGGTACTTCCTGCGCTACACTGATGCAAAGAACGACGGCGCACCCTTCCGCCGCGACTACGCTGATTACTGGATGGCGGTGGATCAGTACATCGGCGGCATCGAACACGCCATCCTGCACCTGATGTATGCCCGTTTCTTCATCAAGGTGCTGCACGACATCGGCATGGTCAGCGTCGAGGAGCCGTTCGCCCGCCTGTTCACCCAGGGGATGGTCTACAAGGACGGCGCAAAGATGAGCAAGAGCAAGGGCAACGTGGTGCCGATAGACGATTTCGTTGACACCCTGGGCGCCGATGCCGGTCGCCTGTGCGTGCTGTTCATGGGGCCGCCAGCCGACGATGTGGAGTGGAGCGACCAAGGGGCGCAAGGCGCATCGCGCTTCCTGTATCGCTTGTGGGCTACCATCGAGAAGAGCGTTGACCTGAAGGCCAGACCCAGTCGCGATGGCGCGGCCAGCCTGGATGACGATAGCGCCGCCCTGCTGCGCGTTGCCCACCGCACCATCGTCAAGGTCAGCGACGACATCGAGCGCTATCACTACAACACGGTGGTCAGCGCCTGCATGGAGATGCTGAACAGTTTGGTTGAATACAAGAACAAGCACGGCATCACCCACGCCTTCAGCGAGGCGGCCGCCATCCTGCTGCTGCTGCTGGCACCGGTCACGCCGCACATCGCCGAGGAGATCTGGCACCAACTGGGTGGTGAGGGCAGCATTCACATCCAGCCCTGGCCCATCGTCAATCCCGACTTCATCGCCGAACCGGAACTGACCATCGTGGTGCAGGTAAATGGCAAGGTGCGCGACCGCATCACCGTTCCTGCCGAGGCTGGCGCGGAGCAGGTCAAGTCCGCCGCCCTGTCCAGCGCCAAGGTGCGGCCCTACCTGAACGGCAACGCCCCCACCAGCGTCTTCTATGTCGCGGGCAAGCTGGTCAACATCGTGGTTAAATAATCAATGGTGCTAGTTGCTAGGCTACGCTTAAAAAGTGGTGGCCGGTGACGTAGGGGCGCAGATTTATCGCGCCCTGGTGAGCTAGTACCTCGAACTAGCACCATTGATTAAATAATCAGCGATATGATGCCGCTTGCAGGTTGAACAGTTCGGCATAGGTGCCACCCAGGGCCAGCAATTGCTCGTGGGTGCCATCCTCCTTGATGCGACCCTCCTCCAGCACCAGGATGCGGTCAGCGAGGCGCACCGTGCTGAAGCGGTGGCTGATGAACAGCGCCATCTTGCCTTCGGTCAGTTGCTTCATCCGCGCGAAAATCTCGTACTCTGCCCGCGCATCGAGGCTGGCGGTCGGCTCGTCGAGGATGAGCACCTCGGCGTCGCGCATGAATGCCCGCGCCAGCGCCACCTTCTGCCACTCGCCACCGGATAGCTGGTAGCCCTCGTCGAACCAGCGCCCCAGGGTGGTCTCATAGCCGTTGGGCAACTTGTTGATGGCGATATCCGCGCCGCTGCGGGCGGCGGCGCTCTGCACCAGTTCGCGGTTCTCGATCTCCGCCAACCGCCCCACCCCAATGTTCTCCCGCGCGCTGAAGAAGTAGGTGGCATAGTCCTGGAAGATGACCCCCACCACCTGGCGCAGGCTGTCGAGGTCATACTCGCGGATGTCGCGGCCATTGAGCAGGATTTGTCCGCTGTCGGGGTCATACAGGCG
>QHBQ01000326.1 GCA_003243865.1 Candidatus Chloroheliales bacterium
GCCACGTTCGAGGGGCTGGCCCCGCCGAAGACCGCCACCGCCAGAGTGGGGCTGACCGCGTGCAGCCCCTCGCGCATATAGTTGCTGTGCTGCTCCTCAGCGTAAATGATGCCGCCCAGGGCGCTGCCCAGGTAGACACCGGCAACCTCGGCCTCGTTGTGGCCCAACTCCAGGCAGGCGTCGGCTACCGCCAGGCGGCAGGCAGCCATCCCGAACTGGGCAAAGCGGTCGAGGCGATGGGCGCGGCGCTCGTCCATATAGCTGAGCGGGTCAAAATCGTTGATCTGGGCAGCATTCTGCGAGCGGAAGCCGTTGGGGTCGAAGCGGTCAATGTGCTGCACGGCTGAAACGTTGCGGTGCAGGCCGTTCCACAGCCCCTCGCGGCCATGCCCAATCGGGGTAATTGCGCCTATTCCGGTAATCACTACGCGGTGGTTGGACATTGCGATTCCTTTTCTTTTATCTGAGTGCTCGTCTCGCTCCCCCACCCAACCTCCCCCTTTGGGGGAGGGGTTTCATCTCCCCTCCCGCCGGGAGGGGCTGGGGGTGGGTGCGAGTCGCGCCGCATGGACCCGCCCCCTACCCCTCCCGGCGGGAGGGGAAACTGCGCCCCACCCTCAAAACTTGGTTTACAAGGTACTCCTGCCTCATGCCTCATGCCTTCACCACCCCTCGCTCTACGTAGCGCTTGATGCCGCGCAGGGTCTTGTCGGCGATGTTCTCGACGAAGAGGTGGCCGACCACCAACTGAGCAGGCCAGCCGCCCAGCAGCGGCCAGCCAGGGTGGAAGTCGTGGCTGATGCGCACCAGGATGCCTGCGTCGGTAGGAATGAAGCTCCATTCCACATCCATGCCCCGCGTGACGCCCTTGACGTGCTTGTAGCGCACCAGTGGGCCGCCGCGCTGGTGGGGGGCAATTACTTCCTGGGTGCTGGTCCAGTTGACCGGCCAGAAGTTGCGCCAGGCCGACATGGCAAACACACTGCGGCCATCGGGCCAGCGCCTGGGCCTGACGTAGCGGTAGTGCGCCAGGATGCGCGGCCAATTCTCGATGTTGGCGCTGGCGGCGAAGATGAGCGGCAGCGGCGCATTGATAGTTATACGGTTTTCGCTATACAGTTAGATGCTCCTGACGCGGTAGGCAATGTGAACATCGTTTGCTGCGCAAGTATAGCATTACGGCCGCTTTCGCGCCATAAGGCATCCTATGATCTAGAACTAAGGCTGCTGCAAAGTCGGTGCCAGGGCGTGATTCATCACGCCCCTACAAGCGCGAAACCGATGTAGGGGCGCAAATTCATTGCGCCCTGGCCCACTCTGCAACGACCTCCGAATTAAAACAGCTTTGCTTGACAAAAGTGGGTGCAGGTGATACACTAGGCGTGTAGCTACTTACATAATCAATGGTGCTAGTTCGAGGTGCAAGCACGCTCACCAGGGCGCGATAAATCTGCGCCCCTACGCCACCGGCCACCCCTTTTCGAGCGTAGCCTAGCAACTAGCACCATTGATTACATAAGATGAGAATAAGTAGGTTGCCACCCTGCCCTGGCAGCACAATATTTAACAGCATCCCAATGCTAATATAGGAGGAAACAACAATGGCGGATAGCAGCGAACAGAAGTTTAAGGCATATGCTCACCCCGAGGCGCTGGTCAGCACCGAGTGGGTGGCCGAGCATCTTGACGACTCCAAGGTGCGCATCGTCGAGTCGGACGAGGATGTGCTGCTCTACGAGCAGGGCCACATCCCCGGCGCAGTCAAGCTGGATTGGCATACCGAGGAGCAACACCCGCTGATGCGCGACTTCGTGGACAAGGAAGGCTTCGAGAAGCTAATGAGCAGTAAGGGTATCAGCAACGACACCACGGTCGTGTTCTATGGCGACAAGAACAACTGGTACGCCACCTACACCTTCTGGCTGTTCAAGTATTACGGGCATAAGGACTGCCGCGTGATGGACGGCGGGCGGGCAAAGTGGATTGCCGAAGGCCGCCCCTTCAGCAAGGACGACGTCAGCTACGCGCCGACCCAGTACAAGGCACACGACCGCGACAGCAGCGTGCGGGCCTTCCGCGACGATGTGCTGAAGGGGCTGCAAGATGGCAAGCGACGGCTGATTGACGTGCGCAGCCCGCAGGAGTACAGCGGCGAGATGCTGGCGATGACCGGCTACGCTCAAGAGGGGGCGCAGCGGGCAGGCCACATCCCCACTGCCAAGAACATCCCCTGGGCGAAGGCGGCCGCCGAGGATGGCACCTTCAAGCCCGCTGAGGAGTTGAAAACGCTATATGGCGGTATGGATATTGCGCCCGACAAGGATGTGGTTGCCTACTGCCGCATCGGTGAGCGTAGCAGCCACACCTGGTTTGTGCTGACCTACCTGCTCGGCTATCCTCATGTGCGCAACTACGATGGCAGTTAGACCGAGTGGGGCAGCAGCGTCGGCGTGCCAATCGAGCGCAGCACTGATAAGCCTGCCGCCTGAGCAATGCAAAAAGCCACTCCAAGCAAACATGAGTCATCCCGAATTT
>QHBQ01000028.1 GCA_003243865.1 Candidatus Chloroheliales bacterium
CGGAAGGAAAGCGATGACTTAGCGACCTAGCGCAGGGCTGGAAAAAGCGAGGAACGGGGGCCATCCATTCCTCGCCTTACTGGCAATTTAGCCTGAGCAGAAGTCGAACTTCCGGGCTTGTGAGAGGGCATGAAAGTTCGAGCTTCGTCCGCTTCCTGAAAGCCATTGCTGGCTATCGGGCAGGAGTCCTGTTTGCCGCAGGTCTCTCTTACGCCTATATGATACTCTAACTCTGGCAACTTGTCAAGAGGTTCGTGAAAATTGCTTTGCATAACCATAGAAGTTGAAAGTGAACAGTTGAAAGTTGAAAGTGAAACCCGAAAGGTGAGCGTGGGGCAGGACCGAAGGGCTAACTCAAAACCGCGATGAAGGGTGGTGATGCAGGTTGGTAACGCGGGTAGCAGTAGATACGACAGATGCCGGGCAGGTGGGAACAGTGGAGCAGGCGGCAGAGCAGCGCGACACGCTGGTGCATGGGCTGGGCGAGTTGTCGCTGGCGCTGCTGCGCGAGTGGGCGCCGCTGCTGAAGCCCGCCGGGGTCGGCCTGCTCACCACCATCCACGCCTGGGAGGAGCAGAACCCGCGCAGCCCCTTCTATGGCTGGATGCACCTTGCCCAGGAAACGCTGGCCGCCTACCTCGATATGGGGCGCACCAGTATCATCCGCTATCGCAACTTGCTCGACAGCTGCGGGTTGATCGAGCAGCGCGAGGTTAGCTATCGCCGACCGGGGATGAAGCTGCACCAGACGGTGCTGAGGGTCAGCCGCGCCGAGGTGCAACCGTCGTTGCGGTTGCTCGAATACCTCATCTTCGAGGCTGATGACTGGACGCGCAAGCATAGCGCCTGGCTCCTGACCGACTTCCAACCACCGCGCGACGACGGCGAACTGGGGCGACTGGTAGCCACCATGCGGCGGGCCTACAAGGTAAACATCAGCGATAGCGGCCTGGCAGTAATCACTGAGGGCGAACGGCTGACGATGGCTGGCAGCTTTGCTGCCCGACTACTGCAACGCGAACTTGGCAGCCAGCCGCAACTTCTGCTCGATAAAGTTGAAAGTGGGTGGGAAGTTGAAAGTGAAAAGTTGAAAGTTGAAAGTGGCAATAGCGGGTTGAGCATTGTTTCACAAATGAACAACGCTGAGAGAGAGACGGCTGTTGAACCGTTGGCTACACCCGCCATTGACGATAGCAGGGTTTCAGCAGTGAACAATGCTGTTAAGGACGCTGTTTCACCAGGAGTCGGTGGTGAAGGGGGCATTGTTTCACCAGGAGTCGCAAATAACGCTAACGTTTCTTTGTCTCTTAACGTCAAAGATAATAGCAACGTTAACGTTGGCGGCAACACCGACTTTGCGATTGCCGCACAGGGTGCACGGCGGATTAACGACGAAGCCAGTGTTAAGTGGCACATCACCTGCCTACAACAGATGGGGCGCACGCTGTACGAGGAGGCAATCGCTGCGACCGAGCGGGTGGTCGCCAGCGGTAAGCTGCGCAGCACGAGTGGCGGCTACTTCACCAATACCGCAATGGCTCTGGCGCAGCAACATGGTATCGCGCTGGGCAAAGGGCGCAGTCTTGCGCCGGTGACAAGCAAGAATAGCACTGTTTCACCAATGAACAATGCTCCAGCAACACCACTCTCGTCCCATGAGCAGAGCAATGTTTCAATAGTGAACAATGGTGAAACATCAGCAGGTACTCCTCCCACCATAATTTATACTGCGCCGGGGATGGCGGCAAGGCAGGCGTGGCAAGCGGCGATGGCCGAGCTTGAGGGCCGGTTGAGCGGGCTGGCCTGGTTCGGCTGGCTGCGCCACGCCCACCTGCTGGAGCTTGAGGGGAACAGGGCAGTAATCGGCACGCCGAGTGGTGGGTTGGCTGAGGTGATGACCACGCGCCACGCCAACGAAGTGGTCGAGGTCTTCAGCACAGTGCTGGGCCGCGCAGTCACCGTCGAGTTCGTGACGCGCTGGTTAAGCAGCCTTGAGGCAGGAGGCACTGTGAAAAGCGGTGTTTCAGCAGTGAACAGTGGTGGGACCAGCGTAGGGGCTGATGGGAAAACAAGGAGCGGTGTGCCACCATTGAACAATGCTCGAAAATATCTAATCAATTTTGCTCAGGGATTTCGCGAAATTGGTGAATAACTATATAGCATTAGTCCAAATCTTGAGATATAATAAGAGTACTCAGTCCCCGACTCTCAGCAACATGAAAGTGAGCCAGGCGAAGAGGATGGCGACAAGCAGCGCCAACAGGGCCGCGCCATCAATACCGACGAAGCCGAGCGGAGGCAACGGCTTGAACAGGAAGCGGAAGGGTAGGGTCAGCGGTTCACTGATCGCCAGCAACGGGCCAACCACCGGCGAGTCAGGGTTTGCGCCGACGGCGACGAGGATGAGACGCACCCCCAGCAGCAGGATAAGGATGGCAAAGAAGAGCCGCACGACGCGGATGATCAGCAGTCTGTTCATGGCGGGATTATAGCATAAAGCAGGCAAGGGGGTGATTGGCGGGGAACATTGACGCCCTTTGGGGGAACAGACAAGCGGAATATTCACCTTTATCTGGCGTAAAAAGGCGCGTCCTTCGACGATTAGTCGGGGCCAGGGGACGCAACTAGGAGCGCAGCAGGAATGACCCTGGAAGTGAGAGTCTGGGCATCAAGCATCCGTGACGGCTGGCAGGTAGACCGGGCCAGGCGTCCAAGCCAAACGATGAGGGTCGGCGAACAGTTGCTGGAACAGCGTGAGGGGCAATGGTTGCTATTCTACATCCTTGCCCAGCAGGTGAACCAGCGACGAACGAGCGACAAGGTTAAAGTCCAGAGATAAAAGACGATAGATGAAAGGCTGAAGGAAGCGCGCACCGCCGCGCATCCACCTTTATTGAGGAAGCTCTGCTCGGTGCGCTTTAAGATAGCCTACCCCGCTGCAGCACCACCTGGTTGTGATGCCGCGCTGCCAGTTATACCGGTATCTGGCCATGCCTGGTCAACATATTGTTCTGCCAGCTCCTGCTTGACGGCATCGAGGATTTTGGCGGCAACGGCCTCTGGAGTGAGCAGCGCAGGCATATGTACGGGGAGGCCTGGTGATGACTCGGCGGAGCCATGCGACCAATCAGGCATAACGCCGAGTGCATTAGCCGCAAAGTTGGTCGCCATCATGCCCGGATAGACGATACCGACACGGATATTGTCCGCCGCCAACTCAGCCCGCACGGTAAAGGTTAGGGCATTGAGCGCATACTTGGTGGAGTTGTAAGCCCCGATGCCGGGGATGTACATCGGGATTTTGGTGCTGGCGGAGCTGACATTGAGTATCATACCACCCCCCTGTGCGCGCATGATCGGTATCACCGCTTGCAT
>QHBQ01000386.1 GCA_003243865.1 Candidatus Chloroheliales bacterium
CGGGCATCCATGTTGCGGCCCATTGCGTGAACCGCACTCGCCTGCATGCGCGCCTCGCCCTCCTGGTAAGCATCGCCGATGGCGGCGGTAATCTCCGCATCGTCGCTGAGGTAGGCGACCGCCTCGACCGCGCGGCGGCGTACCTCAATCGGCTGGTTGGCATCGTTGTAGACCCCCAGTAGGGTGTCGTGCAAGCGTAGCCGCTGATACGGGCGCAGTTTGCCGGTCTCTGCCAGATAGACGAAGTGGCCGAGCGAGTTTGCCGCGGCGGCCCGCACCGCCGCCGACTCGTCGGTGGCAACGTGGTCGAGCAGGCAGTTGAGCGCGGATGAGCGTTCGCTCTCCCATAGGCCCTCAGCGGCGGACTTGCGCACCGCCGCATCGCTATCGCCGATCGCCTGCAAGCAGAGGCTAGCGAAGTCGTACTCCACGTTGTCCTCGCCAAGCTGCACCAGGTTGCTGACGATGCGGCGGCGGCGCTCGGCTGGGATATGGCTCCAGCGAACCGCCAGCTCGCTACGCTCGGCAGCGCTCAAATCGGATAGAAAGGTGAGTTCGCGGATGGTTGGTTGCTCGCTGCCAGCCACCAGCCGATCAAGATAAGTAATGAAGCGCGGGGTGAGGACGCTACGGTCTTCACCATCGGCGGACAGATCAAGCCGCCAATTCGGTAGATAGTCTTTCATACTTACTTCTTCGTAGGATCGTAGTAGTAACTGTCGCCGCCCTCGGGGTCAGCACTGAAGTAGGGATATTGGCTGCTGGTTAGGATCGCGCGCAGGTAGGCGCGGGAGAATGGGCGCTGGATGTTGACGGCAGGAAAGAGGTCATCGAGCAACGCCCAATAAGCGGTGCTGCTGTCGCGCTCGACCGGGTTGCCAACCACTTCGAAGGCGCGGCTGGTCACCAGCTCAGGCCGCTTGCGTTCGCTCTCCTCGAGGCGATGCAGGCCCTCCAGGCGGGGGAAGCGGGCTTCGCTGAGAAGCATACCGGGGTCGCTCTGCACATTGAAGAGGACGGGACGGAAGACATAGCGGTTGCGCCGCTCGTCGAACTGCAACAGGCGCTCCTCCTGCTGGGTGGCGAGCCGGTTGTAGGTGATGGTGTAGACGTTAGGTCGCGCAGTTGCCTCGATGCTGAAGACTGCGCCGGGGACAAGGTTCTGATAGAACTCGTCGAGACCAACCAGGTATCCGCCACGATTAGGGCTGGGGAAGCGCAGTTCGGCCAGGTAGGTAACGTAAAGTTGCGGCGATTCGAAGCGGAAGACGGCGGCGCGCTGGTCGTCCAGCACCGGCGGCGGGAAGAACTCCTGCGCCGCGCGGTCGAGTGGGAGCAGCCCGTTCTCATACTCATAGTAGGTAAGGGTGTGTTCCAGCTTGCGCTTGTCGCCGCTACCACTGACGTTATCCCCGCTCTCGGCCAGCGCCGGTTCATCGAGATAGCGGTAGTCCTGCCCGATCTCGCTGGCCTTGCGCTTCTGGTGAATGATGGTGGAGTTGGTGGGCAGCCAGAGCCGCTCGTCCTCAACGCCTACGAACTCAAACTCCTTCTTCTCCTTAAGAAGCCGATAGTTGAGCGAGAAGCGGTAGGTTTCGTAATCCGGATCGCTGGGGCGCTTGTTGAACAGGTCGGTGAGGAAGGTGCGGTCGGAGAGCGCCTCGTTGGTCTCGGCCAGATAATCCTTGATGCGGCGCAGATCGCCCTTGCTGAAGCGCTCGACCAGATCGTCGAGGTACCACTGCTCCGCGAAGTTGACGAAGCGGAAGTCCTCGGTCAGCGCGGCGCGAAGCAGCTCGGCGAAGGCGGGCCGGTACTGGGCGATAATCTCATCAAGCGGGGCGCTGAGGTCAACCTGCTGGTCGCTGCCATTTACACTGATGGTGAAGATAGTGTTCGGCCTGGCGAGGGTGGCGGCCACCTGTTCTTCAGGCGCGGGCTGCTCGACGATTGGCTCATAGAGGTCAGTCAGCGCAACCTCTGGCAGGGTATAGGGAGTAAACAGGTCGCTCTCGCCGCCAACCTGTGCCGCAGCGGCGCTCTGCATTGCGCGCATCGCCTCCTGCTCCAGCCTCAACTGCTCTTGTTCAGCTGCAAGCCGGGCCGCCTTGTTGGCAGCGGCGCGGCGGGCAAACTCCGCCGTCATCAGACGGCTCTCTTCGGGGCTAATTGCAATCGCGTCGGGATTGAGACGGTTCGCCAGATCGTGTTCCGGCTTCCAGTCGGTCACGCGAGCGGAGCGCAGACCGGGCTTTTCAATGCCAAAGTAAACCTGCCCGCCGCGTTCCTCGCGGGTGAACAACTGCGGGTTGGCAGCCAACGCCTGCTCTACCTGAGCCGCATCTACGCCGAGGCCGCTGGCAAGCATCGCCAGCGGCGCGCTAATCTTGCTACCGTAGGCGACCACCGAAGCGCGGCGTAGCAGCAGTTGGTGGGCGCGGTCAGCCAGCCCCTGCTGCGGCGCGCTGGCCTCAATCTTCTCGCCTGCCTTTGTCTTTGTTGCCATCAATCTCCTCTATTCAATCCCGTAAGTGTCAGGGCGCGATGAAGCGCGCCGCCATATCGTGGCCGTAGATTGTGGATTATACCCATCAGTTTGGGCCTAATCTGCAATCTACAATTCTAAATCTGCAATCTCCTAGCGGCCCTTGCTGTTCACTTCCTCATGTACGGTGCGGATGAACTCGCGGGTGAGGGCTTCGAGGGTCTGAGGCTGCCCAGTGCGGCGTAGCCACTCAATCAGCTTCTCAATATCGGTGGACTTGACCTTGATGCGTTCGTCAGCCATCTTTGTAACACGCTCCTTTATTGAATGCGATCTTGCGCCCTGCTATGGTGGGCGCACCTATATCTCCGTACTCTGACGGCGTTGGCAATATTTTACAACAAATGTAGGGATAAAGCAAACATTTACGGCTGCTGCACCTGCATAATGTTGTACTCCGATACTTGCGCGGGCGGGGGCGGGGCATTGGCGAGGACGACGGCGAGGGCGATCGAGGCCAGCTTGGTGGCGGCGGAGTCGGCCCGCGAGGCGATCACAATCGGGGCGGACGCGCCGACCACCACGCTGGCGGCCTCGGCGTGGACAAAGTAGACCAGTGCCTTCGCCAACACGTTGCCGGCCTCGATGTCGGGAACAATCAGGATGTCAGCGTGACCGGCAACCGGCCCTTTCAGCCCGTGCGCCTCGGCGACCGCGGGTGAGATGGCGGCATCAAAGCCGAGTGGCCCATCCACGTAGCCGCCAGTTATCTGCCCGCGATCGGCCATCTTGCTCAGGTTGGCGGCATCTATAGTGGCGGGGATGGTGGGGCTGACCATATCAAGCGAGGCCAGCACCGCGACCTTCGGCTCTTCTATTCCCAACTGGCGGGCGACATTGATGATGTTCTGCACGATCTCCACCTTCTGGTCGAGGGTCGGCTTGATCACGATGCCCGCGTCGCTGAGGAAGATGAGCCGCTCGAAGCCTGGGATCTGGATAATCGAGACCACGCTCAAGAGTGCGCCGGTGCGCAGCCCGTACTGCTTGTTGAGCGCAGCGCGAAGCAGGTCGGCAGTCTCCAGCTTGCCCTTCATCAACACCTGGGCCTGCCCATCATGAACCAACCGCACCGCCTGCGTCGCCGCCTCGTGGATGTCCTCGCTGTTAACGATGGTGAATCCGTCGAGGCTGATGCTATGCGCGTTGGCGATGCGGCGCATCTGCAACTCGTTGCCGATGAGGATGGGCCGGACAATGCCCGCGTCAGTGGCGGCGCGCACCGCTTCGAGTACGTGCAACTCGTGCGCGGCAGCCACCGCCAGGGTCAGCGGGCCACGCTGCTGGGCCAGTGCAGTTAGCTGGGCAAGGTCCTTGATTGGGGGCATAATCCTTATTCTCCGTACCGTCGTGCTGGCTCTAGGCCGAGCAATGCGGGCAACGCAGCGGCGGCGAGGGCGTGCATCTCGTCACTGCCGGGGTAGACGTAGATGGGGGCGAGCCAGGCGAGCTGCTCGCGCAGCCAGTCAATCAACATCTGCGAGTAGGCCAGCGCGCCGGTGAAGGCCAGCGCATCGGGCTTGCTGCCGAGCGCGGCGGCCATCGCGCCGACGTACTTGCCGATCGCGTAGGCCATCGCCCGATAGATGAGCAGGGCGTGTTCGTCGCCCACCGTGATACGCCGCTCCACCTCGCGGGCATCGTTGGTGCCGAGATGGGCAATCAGCCCGCCCTGACCGGCGATCATACGGCGTATCTGAGCGTAGCTGAACTCGCCGCTGAAGCAGATGCGGGCCAGGTCGCCAACTGGCAGGCCGCCGCTACGCTCCGGGCTGAACGGGCCTTCGCCATCGAGCGCCTGGTTGACATCAATCTGCTGGCCGAGGCGGTGGGCGGTGACGGAGATACCGCCGCCCAGGTGGCTGACCACCAGGTTCAACTGATTATATGGCTTGCCAATCTCGCGGGCGGCGCGATTGGCCGCTGCCTTTGCACTGAGGATATGCGACAGCGACTTGCGCTCGATCTGCGGCCAGCCGGTGACGCGAGCCACATCAATCATCTCGTCAACGCTGGCCGATTCGACGATGTAGGCAGCGATGGGCCGACCCTGGGCCGCGCTGGCTTCGCGGGCGAACTGGTCGGCGAGGATGATGCCGAGGTTGCTGGCGTGGTCGCGCTGGCTGCTGGGGTCGCCAGTGCGCATTTCCTCCACCATCGCCTCATCAATCAAATAGGGAGCGCTGACGATCTGCTTACGCAGCAGCCCGCCGCGGCCAATCACAGCGTCAATATCAGCCAGCGATGTTCCCTTCGCCCGCAGCAGGTCGGCGATCTGCTGGTAGCGTAGGGGATATTGGTCAAAGATGCGCGGAAAGCGGGCCAGCGCCGCGCTGTCGTGGTTGAGCGTCTCNTCCCAGACGGGGTGAAGGTTGTCGGCGGNNTGGNCGGTCGGTGGGNTNGGNNCNTAGGNGTAGAGCGCGACCTTGGTGCTGGTGCTGCCGGGATTGATGATCAGCAGATGCAGCGGTTTGGCTGCGGCACTCACAATTGCGTCTCCTTGCGCGGGCGTCTGGCGCTGCTATTGTCAGGACTTACGCAGTTCAGCAGGG
>QHBQ01000344.1 GCA_003243865.1 Candidatus Chloroheliales bacterium
GCGGCTGCCGAACGGGTGCCATTCGCGGGCGCGGGAACGAACGGCAAGCTGAAGGCCTGGTTCGCAGCGGCGGGCATCCCTGCCGACCAGGACTGGCGCGACTATATGTACATCTCGGCGGTGACCAAGTGCTATCCAGGGCGGCTGCCCGGCGCGGCGGGCGACCGCGTGCCGACCCCCATCGAGCAGGCGCTATGTCGCCCCTATCTCAACGCGCAGCATCGGCTGGTGCAGCCGCGTATCATCATCATGGTGGGGCTGCTGGCGATCCAGACCTTCCTGCTGCCGCTCGGCTTGAAGAAGAGCGAACTGACCCTCAGCAATGTGGTCGGCCAGGGCTTCAGCGACGCAGCAGGGGTGCGTTACCTGCCGCTACCCCACCCTAGCGGGGTGAGCCGCTGGCTGAACAGCGCGGAGGCGCGGGCAAAGGTGGATAGGGCGTGCGCGCTGCTAAAGCAGTGGCGGGAGGGGCTACAGGATCTTGAATGGCTGTAGCGGCGGGGGATCTATATCACATAAGTCATCCTTAATTTTGGTGCCGAGGCGCGGCACGATCCTAATATTACAGCCTCAGTTGTCGGGCAAGCAGGCGTAGTCACGATTGGCCTGGTCGCCGAGCGGCAGGGCGTATGCGATTCGCCCCTACGTCACACCGGCCTGTTCGCGCTATCTGAGGCTGTAATACTAAGCCCCCAGCGGGGGTTGGGGGAGAATCTCGCAACTGCGACCATACCAGCCGCCAGTATTAGCGCCAATCGAAAACAGTTACGATGAGCATCTAGCTGGGGCAAGGTTTCTCCCCCAAACCCCCGCTGGGGGCTTAGTTGGTTGCATGGGCAGGATTTCTCCCCCAAACCCCCGCTGGGCGGCTCAGATTAACTGCGCTGCGCGATAAGGCGGGCGGCAAGCTCGTTGCCGATCTCGATGCTGTAGTTCTGGCCGCGATCGTGGGGATAGACCTGGAACATATTGGCGAGGTAGACGTTGGGCAGCGGGGTGTCGTGCGGGGGGATGTGATCCTTGTACTCCACCGTGACGATCGGCTGGGCGTAGGCGGCCTTCCAGATGTACATCTGCGTCACCCATGACTTGTCGAACTCAGGGTTCAGCTTCTGGATATAGGGCGTATACTCGTCGAGGATCTGCTCCCCACTCTTGCCGAACAGGGGATGGTCCAGCGGCAGGTAGTTGCCCAGGTAGAGCATGTGGCAGCCATCGTACTCCTGGGGGCTGATCATGTTGGTATGCTCTACTGCGGCGAGGAAGGGGTAGTCGGGTTCAAGGATGCTCAACCAGTAGGTGCGCTCGATCACCTGGCGGTTTAGCGCCAGGATGAGGCAGCTTGCCCCGTAAGCCTGCCCCCAGTTGTACTTCGCCATATAGTCGGCGGGCAAATCCTGGGCCAGGCGCACAAATAGGCGGCTGGGGAAGGTGCAAACCAGGCGGTCGAAGCTGAACTCGCGGCCATCCTGCAGCTTGACGCTAACCTTGCCATCGGGTAGGCTGGCAATGCTGGTAACAGTCTCGCCCAGCAGGATCTCGCTGCCCGCCGCCTTGATACCCTCGGCCAGTTTGTTATAGATCTGCTGAAAGCCGCCGTGCAGGTAGCCGAGCGAAGTGGTGCGGTCCTTGATCCGCGCCCACAGCCAGCTTGCCACAATGGTATCGGCCACTGCGCCGAACTTACCGGCCAGTTGCGGCCCCCACACCTTGTCGTATACCTGCTTGCCCATCCACTTACGCACCCACTGGGCGGCGGTGGTACGCTCCAGCCGATGGTAGTTACCCTCCAGCTTGAGGTAAGCCAGGCCCGCCGCCAGCCGGAAGCGGCTGAATATTGATAGCGGCTGGTACTTCAGCACCGCGATTGGCGAGTCGAGTTGCACCGCCTTGCCACCCACCCACATACTGGTGACCGGACGCAGCCACTCCAGCTTGTCGCCGAGGCCGAGTTCCTTGATCAGCGCCTCAATCGTGGTGTCGGTCTTGAAGATATGATGGTAGAACTTCTCCAGATAGGTGCCGCTGCTGCCGACCAGGAAGCCAGCGGCCAGGCCGCCAACTTCGCTCTCCTTCTCAATTACGGTGACTTTGTCGCCCGCATTGGCGAGGCGGTAAGCGACGGTCAGGCCGAGCGCGCCGCCGCCGAGCACTCCGGTATTCAAGGTGGGGTTAATCTCCTTTATCTATCAATATCGCTTTTAGTTGGGGAGGTACTAGATGCGGTCTGCTTCACTCCGCTGCCGTTTAGAGCATAATTGACCTTTTCGATCAGTTCGTATATGTCGAACGGCTTCAGCACGATGGCGACCCCTTTGGCAGTGAGGTGGCCCTCCATCTCCTTCACCTTCTGGGTCGCGCCGGTGCAGATAATCACCGGGATGGTGGCGAGGTCGTTGCTCATCTTCAGCATCTGCAGGATGCGCCAGCCCACGATATCGCCATTTATGATATAGTCGAGGATGATCAGATCGGGTGCAATGTCGCGAATGATATCAAGATCGCGGAGGGCGACGGATTGCAGGATCACCTCATAGCCCTCATCGCTCAACAGTTCCTGATACAGTTGCAGGATCTCAAGGTTGTCGTTCATTGCCAGGATGCGCTGGGTCATCACAAACTACCTCCTACTAATGGGCTGCACTCGGCCAGCGCTTGCGAATAGATGTGGCGTGTCACAGCAGCTCTGATAGGAGTTCAGCAGGGCGAACAGCAGTTCGCCCCTACGGAGATGTGCCTGGCGTAGGCGCAACTGCGTAACTCCTATTTGAAAAAACTCGCGACTCCAGACCAGCCGCAGGTACATCCCCACGATTGCCGCTAATTGGGCTGCGTTCCTACCTTGTGTAGCCCAGGCCTCGGTGCAACCGTGCTAATCACCTTGTCGCTGGTCATCGTGGTAACGGCGCTGAGCAATTCTTCAATGCCGAATGGCTTCAGCACAATCATCACGCCCTTCTCCATCAGCCGCCCCTCCAACTCCTTGACCCGCTGGCTGGCGGCCACGCAGATAATGACTGGGATGCTCGCCAGGTCCCTGCTCATCTTTAGCTTTTGCAAGGTCTGCCAGCCGTCGTCCTCGTTGCTGATGATATAATCGAGGATGATCAGGTCGGACTTGGCCGCCCGCAGGTTGTCAACCTCACGAAGTTCGAAGAAACGCAAGATAACATCGTAACCTGCGCCACCCAGGATGTCACGAAACAGCTCGAGAATCTCCTGCGTGTCGTTCACTACCAGAATACGCTTGGTCACGATATGTTTCCTTATCTTGGTTAGCGATGGGGAAAGGGGCGGGGCGGTTAATCAACATACTCATTATACCACAAAAACACCTCTAGCATAGCATTAAAGCAACTAATCTTAAACAAATCAAGATATTGGCTGGCGGCGGCGTGGTTCGGCCTGCTGGAACGCCAGCAAAGCAATCAACTTATGAGCATGGCACGCACCCACCCCCAGCCCCTCCCATCGGGAGGAGAGGAGGCTACTTTTTCGCCACCTGCTAGGCGTTTCTGCGCTGTCCGTTCTTGCGATTGGGATTATTGAGCGTTCTCTGGAGCGGGGTATCGTTGATCGCAGCGTTGACAGCGGCAACCAGCTCGTCGGAATCGAACGGCTTTAGGACCACCGCCACATCCTTCCCCTTCAGATAGCTGTACATCTCTTCCAGGTGGCGGCTGGGCGCGGCGCAGACAATGATCGGTATATGGCGCAAATCATCGCTCATCTTGAGTAGCTCCAGTGCCTGCCAGCCATCCTCCTCCTGATCAACCAGGTAATCGAGGATGATGAGGTCGGGTTGCGCCTGACGCAACTGGTCGAGGCTGCGGAGCGGGAAAGCCTGGACGCTCACGCTGTAGCCCTCGCCGCTGAGGATCTGGTCGAACAGGGAAAGAATCTCCTCGGCTGTGTCTACAACGTAGATTTTTTGGGGCATCACTACCTGCTTTCGGGGGGTTAGAAGGTTTGGGAGGCCAAGGAGGGTTTGCGAACCACGAGAAAACGCACAACTCTCAGGTAGTTCACCCTCAAGAACCGTGCCATCAGCCGATCGTCGCCTTGACTATCCCTAGCAACTGGTCGGCGGAGAATGGCTCGAACAGCACGGTGACCCCTTTTCTCAGCAGTTGCCCGTCCATATCTCTGACCCGCTCTGATGGCGCGATGCAAATAATCACCGGGATGACAGATAGATCCTTGCTCATCTTCAGCATTTGCAGGGTCATCCAGCCCTGATGTTCGTTGGCGGGCGAGTAGAGGAGGATAATGAGGTGGGGTTGCATCTGGCGCACCTGAGCGGGGATGCCGGACACGTATCCCTGGATCGTGACCTCATAACCCGCGCCGCGCAGTATCTCGCTGTGCAACTGCCGCGTCTCGGAGGTCTTATCCACTACAAAAATGCGCTTGTGCGTAACGATGTTCCCCATTGTTAGGTTTGTGGGTAGGCGAAGCCTCAATCGCGTAGCCCGGCTACGCTGCGTTCTTCAACACTGGATTTGTGGGTGGGCGAAATTCCTTCACCCTGACCCAGCATGGTGCTGACCGCATCGGTAAGCTGCTCTATATTGAACGGCTTCAGCACGACGGTGACGCCCATCTCCTTGAGGTGGCCTTCCATCTCCTTGATGCGCTGGCTGGCGGCGGTGCAGACCACGATTGGGATATTGCTCAGGTCGGTGGTCATCTTCAACTTCTGCAAGGTCTGCCAGCCCGCATCCTCGCCGTTCATCAGGTAATCGAGGATGATCAAATCGGGCTTGGCCTTACGCACCTGCTCAAGTTCACGGATGGCGAAGGAGTATAGGGTCACCTCGTAACCCTCATCGGTCAAAATATCCTCGAACAGTTCCAGAATTTCCTGGGTATCGTTCACCACCAGAATATGCTTTGCCACGCTTGTCTCCCTCACCTGCCCACCAATCAGCGGGCGCTACTTTCAAACAGTGNGGCAATTATACCACACAATCGGTGCTTTACAAATAGTTGACGGGATCGGAACGCTTCATGGTCGCTAGTTACGAGGGGNATGACCNGCGCTTCACCANGGCGTATGCCATACGCCCCCTACATCAACATTGATAGCTACGATGGACAAACAGCAAGGGCGCACTGATGTGCGCCCCTACGATGTTGTTAATCTACAATCTGCAATCCGCAATCCGCAATCGGCTACGGGGTGGTGACGCCCTTGTAGACGATTTGGGCCAT
>QHBQ01000006.1 GCA_003243865.1 Candidatus Chloroheliales bacterium
CTGCTGACACTCACCACCCACCGTACCCTGCTGGAAGTGCGCGACGAGTACGACCGGCCCTTCGTCGGTAAGATTAACGTACTCGCGGGGCAAGGACCCGCGCAAGACTACCAAATACCACCCAGCGAGCATGGTACTCTGGTGCTGGCTACCGCCTCTGCCAACCAGACTAACACCGAGCAGAGCTACACCTTCTCCCTTCAACACCATCTGCTGAACCTGCTCCCTTCTGACCCCAGCGGTGGTGGCACCCGCACCGCCAATCTCACTCCGCCCGCCCACTGTGCGGTGCAAACTATCTATATGGCGGACCGCGATGACGATGCCAACTGGTTCATCGCCAACCTCGCGCCGCTGCCCCGCTTCACCATAGGCAACCGGGTTACCCTCATCCGCGACGGCCTGGCTACCTTTCAGGAGATGGCTCAGGCAATACGCACCGTGCGCGGCGCTGACTCCTATCTACGGCTGATTGGCTGGTGGCTCAGCGACAACTTCACGCTCATTCCCGATGATACCAACAGCAGCTTCGCGCAACTGAGCCAGGAGGTGGCAAGTTCGGGGGCAAAGCTGCAGGTTTTGCTATGGGATCAGCCAGGTAGGCAGAACAGCGCCGAGGTTGATCACGTCAACGCCTTGCCCCACGACAACGGCCGTGCTATCCTCGCCAAGGATACCCTTTTTGCTGGCACGCACCACCAGAAGATAATGGTGGTGCAGGGGTTGGCAGGGCCGCTAGCCTTCTGCGGTGGGCTTGACATCAACCCTGACCGTCTCGACAACCACCGCCACTGCGTCCAGGGTAAGTTCCACGATGTGCAGGCCAAAATCGAGGGGCCAGCAGTTGCCGACCTCGACCTTACCTTCTGCCAGCGCTGGGACTACTCAAGTTCCCACCTCAAGTCGGAGCGGGAGTTCCCCCTGCTCAATCCGATGCCGCCGCCGCCTGGTCCTGGCAGCCAGATCGTGCAGGTGTCCCGCACTTATCCCCCCAGAAAGCACTACGACTTCGCCCCCAATGGCGACCTGACTACGCTGGGGGCTATTCGCCACGCGATTGGGCGAGCGCAACGCTTTATCTACGTCGAAGACCAGTACTTCTACCCCTACCCCGGACCATACCCATACGCTGGCAAAGATAGCGTTGGCATCCTGGCCGCGCTGCTGGAAGCCCTGGCTCGCCCCAGCTTCGAGTACCTGATCATGCTGATGTCCAACCACATAGATGACCCACCGCAGTACCGCTACCGCCGCCGCAACTTCATCAAGACTCTGCGTGACCACTTCCCGACCAAGCTGCACACCTACTACCTGGCTCGCACCTGCTTTGATGATAAGGATACCCCGCAAGTACAAGGCCCAGCAGATACTGGTGACGACAATTCGGGTGGTCGCAACTACCCAAACGAAGTCTATGTCCACGCCAAAACGTGGATTATAGATGATGTTTTCGTGGCGCTTGGCTCGACGAACTGTGGTCGGCGGAGCTACACCCACGATAGCGAATCCTCAATCCAGGTTATAGATCAGGCAATCTGGAACGGGGCGCGGGCGTTTGCCCGCAACTACCGCATGGACCTGTGGGCGGAACATCTGGCAATGCATGACCCTAAGCTAAGGCCTTACCTGGAAGACCCGACCCTGGCGCTCAGTTTCTGGCAGAACCCCCTGCCGGGCGCAAGTCAGCGACCCTACGACGAGAATGGGCATCTCAGCCTGGTGAATACCGATTTCACCTGGGACCACATCTATGACCCCGATGGACGCTGATGAAAGCGGCCAGCGCGCTGGTGGAGCTGGCCGCCGTCACCGCCGCGCTGCTCACCCTCGCTGGGGATACAGCCAAAGTAGTAGATACTTTTTCTTGACAAAGCGGCGGCTAGCTGGTACAATAAAAGCCGTTAAGCCAATGGCGCATTCGTCTAGTGGCCTAGGACACATCCCTCTCAAGGATGAGATCGGGGGTTCGAATCCCCCATGCGCTACCAGTTTTAAGTGATAATGCCCCTACCACGCACACCTTACCCTGCATCTTGTGTTGCATTAACCAATCCCCACCCCCGCGCATAATGCTAATAATCCCTCTGAGTAGCCGCATCTTGCTGCTATCTTTTCTTGGTTGCGATTGCCTTGGCGTGTGATATAATTGGCGTAAGCTCCCATCGGGGTTGCTGCTCCACCATGCGTTGAGCGGAGCGCCGCCCGAACGCGAGCGTTGGACAAACAGCAAATATCGTCACACTGCTAAGGAGGATCTGTCATGTCAAGTATCACGAGTTCGCCAACCCAGGAAGCGCCAGCCCAGCAAGAGCCGCCTCGCAAGGCTCACACCAGCCTTTTCCGAGAAGTTCTGCATCCCCATCGTCCCCGCAATGTCAACGCGATTTTTGCAGCAGAGAAAGCCGCAGGCAACTTCAACCGCAAGGTGGCCGTGGGTATGACCACCATATTCCAGGCCATGCCCACGTTCTGGCTGATCATATTGTGGATTGTGTTGTGGATCGTCGCGAACGCCACCATCGCCAGCTTTGACCCCCTGCCCTGGCCGCTCCTGCTCGCGCTGGCATCGGTACCCCAGTTGCCACTCATGATCGTGATCCTGGTGGGGCAGGGCCTGCTCGGGAGGCAACAGGAGCTACAGTCGGAAGAGCAGTTCAACACCACGGAGAAGACCTACCACGACATCGAGCAAGTGATGCAGCACCTCTCGGAGCAGGATGCCGAGCTGCTGAGGCAGACGAGTATGCTGGTTCGATTGATGCAGACTGCTGGCATTGGCGGGGAAGTTCCGGCCAATCCCGGCAGCAGTAGCGGCGATACTCTCGCTGCCACTAAGCCCCCCGCTCAAAGCGCGGACAGCGCCGGTAGCACAGACGGTGCGGCCTCTTGACCCAAAGAGGCTGTGGGCTAACCCTATAATCGGTCCAGTCCTGGGGTGCAAAGTGCAAGAACGCCCCACCATGTAGGTAGGGCGCTCTTGCTAAGGAGGTTCGCTATGCCCCATCCCCGCTTCAGCGGCGAAGAGATCGCGGATCGCGGCGAGCAGCTCTACGAGCAGAGCATCCGCGCCCAGGTGGAGACTGAGGAGAACATCGGTAAGATCATCTCCATTGACATCGAGACTGGCGACTATGAGATTAACGCAGATCCTCTGGTGGCGGGCCTCCGCCTACAGGCCCGTCACCCTGACGCTGCAATTTACGGAAAGCGCATTGGTTACAACGCTGTCTTTGCCATCGGCGGCGGGCTGTGGCGGACGGGTGTTTGAATCGCGGAAGACGCGGAGAGATTTTGGCGAACTTGGTAGTCACGACGGGCATTAGCGCTGGGCGGCAGGGCGAGTGCAACTCATCCTTACATAAGCAGCACAAATGTTTGCAAACTAATGCCGATTTGTGGTATAATAGATGGATGTATCTTCTTCACCCCATAATCGAAAGGAGCAGGTAATGAATTGTCCCGAGTGCAAAGGAACTGGCTTGAGTGATGGGGTTTGCCCTCGCTGTAATGGTGAAGGGGCAGTGCCGATATACTCCGAGCCTGTCTATGGTATCGGCAGCTCAAAGCCGCAAGGCTACAATTCTGAGCTATGTCCAGAGTGTAAGGGGCGGGGTAAAGCACCCTGTGCCAACTGCCACGGCACCGGCAAGATTGAAGACTAGAATATCACAACACAAACAAACCCGACCGCCTAGGCCGGGTTTGTTTGTTTCAGAGTGTAATACCAATTCGATAAGGAGAGAGTGTATTATCCGTAGGGGCGCAGATTTATCGCGCCCGTCTGTTTTACTACCCCCAGATCGAATCGGTATAATTGCCGCCCCGATTCATCAAGACGTCAGAGGCAACCATCTATGCTATCTAATAGCGACTCAGCGTTCGTGCGGTTATTTCTAATCCTCCTACACCTAGGTTTTTTAGATGTTGCTCTGCGTCATTAAGCAACTGGGGATCATTACTTACCGCAAGCACTTTCTTAAAGTCAGCAACAGCTTTCTCTTTGTTTCCTTTCGCCTCATACACCTTACCGCGATTGTTATAGGCCAATGCGTTATTAGGGTCAAGGCTTATAGCTTTGTCATAGTCGGCTATAGCCAAATCAGGTTGACCTTCGATAACATATGTCGCGCCTCGATTATTGTACGCATCTGAGTAGTTAGGGTTGAGCTTAATCGCCTGGGTATAGTCAGCCAACGCCAGGTCGTACAGCTTCTTATCAGAATAGGCATAACCACGATCGAAGTAAGCCTCAGCAAGACTAGGATCAAGCCTGATCGCTACGTTGCAGTCTGCAATAGCTTGATCATACTCGCCTTTGTTGATGTAGGACAGGGCGCGAGGTGTGTACATATTGGCATTATTAGGTTCCAACTTAATCGCCTGCGTATAGTCGCCCAGTGCCCGATCGTCTTGCCCTTTAGCAGAGAAAGCTTTACCACGATAAAGATAAGCGCCAGCGAGATTAGGATTGAGCTTGATAGCCTGATTAAAATCGGCGATAGCTTGATCATATAGTTTCTTGCCGTCGTAGGCAACAGCTCTTGCAACGTAAGCATCGGCATCGTCCGGCTTGAGCTTGATGTCTTGATTACAATCGGTAATCGCATCATCATACCTACCAGCATTAACGTAAGAGGCACACCTATTGTAGTATGGAGCAGCGAAATCGGATCTCAGCGTGATAGCTCGGCCAAAGTCAGCAATTGCCTCATCAGGGTGGTTTTGACTATTGTAAACATTGCCTCGTGCGTTATAGGCAATGTAGTTATTCGGGTCGAGTGTAAGTGCTTGGTTGCAATCTGCCAAGGCGATATCGTATTGGTATTTATGCTCATAAGCCCAACAACGACGAGCATACGCATCTGCATAATCGGATTTGAGTTTAATGGCTTTGGTGAGGTCAGTTATGGCTTGATCATACTGGCTGGTGTTCTTGTAAGCAACACCACGATTGTAATAGGCAGCAGCATTGTTGGGGTTAAGGCTGATAGCCTTGTTGCAGTCGGTAACAGCATCGTCATATGCCTGCCGATCCAAGAAGGAGTTACCGTATTCACCCTTGCTGTTGTACGCCTGGCAGCGCCCTGTATAGGCATCAGCATAGTCAGATCTAAGCTGAATGGCCTGGGTATACTCGTTGATTGCATCATCATAATGTCCACCAGCGTAATAATCAATTGCCTGCTTAAGATGCACAGAGGCATCACCCAGGGTGGGCGAAATCTGAGAGGGGTTAGTCGAAGCTGCGCTGGTTGGTGGTGCAGACTGAGAAGCACTGTCGCCGCAGGCAGCTATCAACAGAGTGAGGAGAGCAAGAGTGAACAGGTTGAGTGTTAGAGGACGGCGCATGGAGACCCCTTTAATAAGCAGTGATGGGTGCTTCATAATTATACAATACAACCTTCATACAATACAAACCTCACCAATCAACTTACCGCCTACTGGTATTCTCGGTCAGATTCCTCACCGCGTTCCTAGCAGCGCCCTCAACATCCTCGGCTGGAGTGCTTTCTTCATGCCCAGAAAATCATCCCTTAACTCGTCGCCCACTTCCTTATCAAAGAGACCGACTTGAAGAAGGTGGTTGCCGACTGATGGTGGCAACTACCCCAAGTGCTGAAACAAACAACCTTGACCGCTTAGGCCGGGGCTGTTTGCGAACCGTCTTGGTTATCTGAGGTGTTAGTTATTGTATCCCCCTCTTTTTCTTGATGATGTCTATCGTAGCTAGTCCCTGTTCTGAGAAAATAACCGGCACTGTTGACCTCAAGGCTCCTAGAGAAGCGAGGGTTTCCACCATTCTCCTTGGGACGGCGGAACCCCTCCCCTGTCTAAACGGACTCCTCGACTCTGGGTCGGTTGCCAGAACAAGCAGAGCATCCTCTTGAGCACGTGTCAGGTTTAGAGGATGCGGAGGTGGTGGGGACATAATGCTGTTAGCATTAGCTAGAGCGACTTCTTTGCAGAAGTTTTCCAAGCTGCGTGATACCTTAGCTGCTGCCTCTTCGAGAAGTTTGAACTGATCATCATCGAACTGGATTGTAACACTGTTGCTCATTTTTGCCCCTCGCTTTCCTTCGGCGGCTCAATGCCCAGCCACAGCACTTCTTTGCCAAACCCTGGCATCGCTATGACTTCCAGAACATCCTCCAGATGGCTCAATGCCCAGCCACCGCACTTCTTTGCCAAACCCGCCTCAAAGTACCACGCCCGCTGCGGCATCGGCCAGCATTATCCCTGCTGTTATGAGACTGATAGTGTCATCTGACCCGGTTCGATCTGTGAGCTGGGCGGGACTTCTGCTTGAAAACAAGCCACTTTCACAGGGCGCACGTTGTCTTTGCTTGTAGCTTGTGACCTGAGGTACGTCTTCAAATCGTCAATGCGGTGCAGTGTTTCTGCCGTCATTAGGTCAACACCACAATTCCGGCAGCTTATCATCGGCACATCCTCGATAACCACCAAGCTATCGCCTGAGCCATAGGCTTTGGTAGTCTTGCGAATGTATGCTCCCTCTTGTCCACAGTTGTCGCAAATCATATCTCTTCCTCTTGCTATTATACCACAATACGGCAAAAAGTGGGAGGCTCAATCCGCGTTTACTGCTCTTCTCTGCTAAACCTACTTCAGAGTACCCCACCCGCATCTGCATCGGCCAGCATCATCCGCCGCACCAGCGGCACTTGCGGTGCGCCGTAGCTGAGCAGCTTGTCGTGGAACTGCTTAAGGTCGAACTCCGCGCCCTGCTCGGCCATCAGGTCGCGACGCAGCTTGAGGATGAGCAGCTTGCCCAGGGTGTAGCCGAAGTAGAGGAAGTCGAAAGTGCCGCGCCGCGCCTCGGTGCGGGCGGGTAGCTCGTCCATGAAGGCGTGCTGCATCAGGAACTGGGTGGCCTCATCCAGGCTCATGCCCTGGCCGTGCATCTTCATCGCCACGATGTAGCGGCAGTCGCGCACCAGCGCCTGGCGCAGTTGGGCCATCCGCAGGTGGGGATCGCCCGCGCTGTAGCCCTGCTCCAACATCATCTGCTCGCAGTAGTGCGCCCAACCTTCGATGAAGGCATAGCTACCCATCATCTTGCGCAGCGGCTGGCCCTCGATGCGGTTGGCGTGCATGAAATGCACGTAGTGGCCGGGATACGCCTCATGGATGCTGATGTCCTGCATACTGTAGTGGTCGAGGAAGCGCAGCCACTGCTCCTTCTGCGCCTCGCTCCAATCCTGCTCCACCGGGGTGACGAAGTAGTAGGAATCCACCTTCTCCTGCTCGAATGGGCCGGGCGTGTACATAAAGGCGAACGAGTAGCGCATATAGGGCGGGGTCTCGATTACCTTGCAATGCTCCGCATTGGGGATGCTGATAATATCGTGTTCGATGATGAACTGGCGGATGCGCTCCAGCTTGGCGGTGGTGTCGGCTAGCAGGCTCTCTTCAGTGCTGTGGTTGGCCGACTGCTCGACCAGCAGTTCTTCCGCCGTTTTCTTCGGGTCAATCTGCGCCGCAGTGGCCCGCAACGTCTCCTCGTTGCGCTTCAGGTCGGCCTCGCCTGCCGCGATCAGTTCGTCGAGCGATAGGTCTACCCCCTCATTGTACTTGACCAGCTGCGTGAATGCCTCGCCGCCCAGCGCGAAATCGGGGTCGGCATCGGCCAGTTTGCCTTCCAGCCAGGTGACGAACTCGCTCACCGCTTGCGCTGCCGCCGCATTGACCGGCTCGAACTCGGTAACCTGCTTGGGGTCGGCCACGTTGCGCACCGTCTCCGCGAGTTGGCCGCTCAGGAAATCCAACTGCCCGCGATAGAAGATCAACCCCTGCTCCAACCACGCCTGCGGCAGCCGCGCATCCAGGTTGGCCCGGGCCGCCGCGATTGTGGCGGGGAAGGAGCGCTCGTATTCAATCAGGCTGGCGATGCGCTCGGCCAGCGGCTTGTAGTCCTGCAAGATATAGTTGCTGACTTCAAGATACTCATTGTAGAGGATCGGCTGGCGATTGAAGAGGCGCAACTCCTCGGTTCGCTGCAACTCGGCTTGCAGGCTGAGGCGCAGCATCGTCAGGTCAAGCTGCTCGTCGGGGTCGAGACTGGGGTCAGCCTCCAGCTTGGCGGCACGTTCCAGCAGCTTGTGGCTGGCCTTGACGTGGCGGGCAATGCTTTTCGCGCTGCGGTCAGGGGCGAGGCCATCGTACTCGTGCAGCCCCAGGTAGGCGCCCATCTGCGGCGAAAACTCCAGCAGTGCGGCGATGTAGTCGTCGGCCAGCTTGCTCAGGGCAGCATTGTGGTACTGGTTGCGCAGAACGCTATTGTACTCCGGTGTCGGCATGGTGGTTTTCTTCTACCTTTCAGGTGGACATACGCCAATTCGCCCTCGGCCAGCAGCGGGCGCTTTGCAGATTATACGTTAGCTAAACGCTGGCGTCAATATGCCCGTGTATAGCTCAAATATCTTGACAAAGCTGCCAATATCACGTATACTTAGCAGCGAAGCAGTAAGATTGTAGATTT
>QHBQ01000126.1 GCA_003243865.1 Candidatus Chloroheliales bacterium
CTATCGGCAGCAGGGCGGCTGACCAGTCCGATAAACGCTGCCCCCCCCATCAGCAGCGCGGCCAGCGCGAAGCTCAACCAGCGGCTGGCGATGTCTAGCGGGCTGGGGCCGGTAGACTGTGTTCCCAGATCCCCGCTCACCATCGCGCTCATGTCAATAGTGGGTTCGGGCGTAGCGCTGCCACCCGCAGCGCCAGTGGCTGAGGGGGCGGCCCCCTCCACCACGAAGGCATAGCTGCCTTTAGTCAGGTGGCCATCATCAGCGGAAACCACCCGCCAGAGGACGGTGTAGACCCCTGGCTTGATATCGGATTGGAGCGGCACCGTAGCGTGCTGCCCGTTCTCACTAAGCATCAGTGCATCGGACACTTCCACATGGTTCTTGGCCCGATCCAGCACTTGGAAACGGCTGAGATCCGATTCGATCGCCTCATCGAACCAAACCTGAACGCTGTCCGGCGCTTTGCTCAGGCGGCTGCCCGGCTGCGGGTCATACTTCAGCGGCTGGGCATGGGCGAAGACGATGCTGCTGAAGACAAGCAGCAGGGCAATAGCAGAGATGATTATGGCAACTGGCTTAATATTTTTCATCTTACCGACCGCCCCAGGACAACTGCGAGTGCGATGCGCCGGAGTAGGTCTGCAAGGTGGTCAACACGCAACTCGACTTGCTCAGGTCAATCAGATAGAGGCCGGTGACACCGATGAAGGCGATATGGCTGCTATCGTTGAGCCAGATGGGATCAGGTGTATCCTCGCTCATCGCGGTCAGGCGGGTCAGGCCGGTGCCGTCGGTATTGACCATCCACACATCCCAGAGCAGGCCGTGATATAGCGGCCCGGCCAAGCCGTTAACCGGCTTGTAAGCCGCCGGGGTAGGGGTGGGTGGCAGCGGCGATGCGCATTGCGCTGCCACGTTGCTCGGTCCGCCGATTGCGGCGAAGACGATGCGCTTGCCGTCCGGTGACAGCTTGGGTGCGTAGTAGGTGACGAACTGGTTGCCGCCAATTACCTGCTGCGGTTTGCTGCCGTCACTGGCGGCAACCATCAGCCGCATCGAACCCTGCGGCAATGGGGTAGTGGCGGCGCTGTTGGTCAGGGTCGGGATCAGGGCGGCCTGCTGCTGCGCGTTGCTATCCTCCGGCAGGATCTCCTCGTAGGCCATGCGGCTACCAGCAGCGCTGATGTAAGGCTCCTGTGCATTCTGGATCAGCGTCTGGCGCTTGCTGGCGGCAAGGTCGTAGCGTTCCAAGTCCCACGCCTGGCCGGTGAAGTTGCCCTGACTATCGTAGAGGAACTTCATGGTGTCGAAGTAGATGTACTTGCCGTCGGGCGACCACTGCGGCGCTTCGAGGTTCTGATCCTTGGCGGCGGGAATGAGCTGGTGCTTGGCGGTGCCGTCGGCGTTCATCAACCAGATTGCGCTCTGTGGTTCCTCCACGTCGCTGGCGGGTGGCGGAGCATAGGAGTAGACGATCTGCTTGCCGTCGGGCGACCAGACCGCATCCTTGGCAACGGCGCGGAACTCAGGGTAGAAGGTAAGCTGGCGCGAACGATGCCAGTCGGCGGAGATGAGATAGATATTGCTGCTGCGGTTGATCAGGAAGCCACTGGTGAGCTGGTGGGGGGCGGCGGCAACGCTAATCGGCGCATCACGCAGCACGAACTGGGCCTTCTGCCGCTGCATATCCTGGCTCTCGACCGTGAAGTAGTAGAGGCCGGGTACGGTTGGCGCGCTGCTGGTCGCTTCCCACCAGTCGCCCTGCTCCATGCTGGGGAACATACTGATGACGTCGCCTGGGCTGTCCCCATAGGTAGCGGGCTGGCCGTTGGCATCCATCACCCGTAGGCCCGCACTAACTACCATATTCTGGCTATCGCCTTTCAGCTTGACAAGGATTTTGAGCGGTGCGGCGGTTTAAAGCTGGTTGCCCGGCTCCAGGCGGATGCCCTGCACGCTGATGCCGTTCTGAGTTAGCGGCGGGGTGGGTGGGCCAGGGGGCAGGGTGAGGGGTACGCAAGGGTTGTCGCCCACTGCCATGCCGCTGGCAGGAGTGGCTGCACAGCTAGATGCATCCATCGTCGGCTGGCCAGCGGCCGGAGTATCCTGCGAGATGATGGGGATAGTCGGTGTGGGCGCAGCGCCACTACCGCTGGCTGGATTATCGCTAACCGGCTGCTGCCCAGCATCGCAGGCGGCGAACAGAAACAGGGTCAATCCGAGCAGCAACAAAGTCAGGTGCGGAACGAACTTCTTAGGCAAGGCGATAACTCCCAGCTAGTTTGATTTCGAGGTTGTCGCTGTATTATAACTGATTAGCCATTGGCGTCAAACGAACGGATGCGAATAGAGGCCGTTTTAACCGAAGTCTAACCAAATAACCTTACCTGGAAAGGCCAGCCAACGGACTGTTCAACGGACAACCGGAGTAAACGGATGGGGCTGTTGCCCTGGCTGCCTAGCTCATCTGCGGTTGTAATACTAAGCCCACAGCGGGGGTTGGGGGAGAATCTCGCCCAGCAACCAACTAAGCCCCCAGCGGGGGTTGGGGGAGAATCTTGCCCCTGCTAGATGCTCATCGCCACCGCCAACGCCGACGTAGGGGCGCATGGCATACGCCCTGCCGCCTAACCAGTCACGCTGGTAATCAGCGTTGCGGGTGGTGGGGACGGTTAGAACCGCGGAAGACGCGGAAGCGGCGCGGAAGATGCGGAAACGGCGCGGCAAGGTAACTGGTCACGGTGTGCATCACCGCTGGGCGACTGGGCGTATGCCATGCGCCCCTACGCCAATGTTGCCGCCGATAGGCATTGTTGGCACTTCATCAGGGCGTATGCGATTCGCCCCTACGTCATACCGGCCCGTTCGCGCCATCTGAAGCTGTAATACTAGATGGCCGCTGGGTGGATGTTCGCATTATGGAGCTTATCTTGTAATACCAATTCGCTGAGGAGAGAGTGCATTATTCGTAGGGGCGCAGATTTATCGCGCCCATCCGTTTTACACCAGCACCATAGCCAATTGGTATAAGATCGAAGAATGCGAAGGGGCGCACCGTGCTGTGCGCCCCTACTTTCTACTCCTTAGCCTGTTTATTACCCACCCAGCAGATTCAACTGCTTCTGTGCGTCATCCTTTACGGTCGAGTCGCTATTTAGAGTCAGCACCTTCCTAAAGTCGGCGATAGCAGCATCCTTATCAGCTTGGATTGCGGGCAAGGTCGTTTCAGTTTGCATCTTTGTCTCATAAGTGAGACCGCGAACGTAGTATGCTCTGTAGTAGCTAGGGTCAATCTTAACTGCCTCGTTCGTGTCCGAAATAGCCAAATCGTACTCACTCTTGTTAGCGTATATTAGCCCACGATTAGAATAGGACATGGCGCTACTAAGATCACGCTGTATAGCTTGGTCGAAGTCAGCCAAAGCCAAGTCATATTCTTTTTTCTGCATATAAACCAATCCGCGATTGTTGAAGCCGTTGTTACTCGTAGGGTCGAGCTTGATGACCTGGTTAAAATCGGCAAGGGCGAGGTCATATTCAGTTTTATCGTAGTAGATGAGACCTCTGTTGTTATAAGCATCAGCATAGTCAGGCTTAAGCTCAATCGCCTTGTTGTAGTCAGCTAGAGCCAAATCCTTCTGACCTGCTGCATAGTGGTTCACCCCGTCGTTGTAATGTTGGATGGCTTCGTTGTCCTTGTTTTGGGATAGTTGTGACCAAGCTATCCACCCAATGAATATCAGCGCAATAGCTACCGCTATCACTTTCATCATCTTGTCTGCCCCACCCCTTATGGTACCAGTTGGAAGCTGCTCCTCCTCCATTCCAATCCTGTCAGATGAGCGAAAGGCTGCGATCAATACCCCGATTGGCCCAAGAAAAAACCCCAACCAGAACCCTGTCCCAGAGGAGCGACCTTTCTTTGAGTACATGAAAGCGGCAAGTATGCCACAGAGTATCCAGATGATTGGGTAGATGATGAAATCAATTGGCGGCATAAGCTGCTCCTTCGCGTAGCAGGCCAACGCCGGGCTGGCTGGGTTACTGAGACTAGCGGCCAGTATAGTAGAAGAGCGAGTATGGCAGGATCACAGTCAAAAGCAGGGGATTTGTCGGTGGGAGTCGCGCAGCCCATGAAACGCGCGGCGGGTTAGCAGCGGCAAATCTGGAGCTTCTGTATTGTAAAACAACCAGAAACGGCGGCACGATAAAGCTGAACTCTTCTTTGCTGCTAAAGATAATCAGGGATGTAAACATTATACCACAAGTACATTACCTAATGCAATGGTTTTACGCAAAAGAAGAGGAAAATGCAGAAAGTGGAGGTGCACCAGCACGGTACGCCCCCAATATCTTTAATCTTTTAGCTCTAATCCTTTATCTCATCGCGCCAGCGCCAGCGCCTCGGCCTCTTCCTTCTCGCGTTCGCCGACCACATCAATCGCCTCATCGCTGGGGCGGCGACGGCGACGAGCTTCGAGGGTGAGCTTGCTCATCTCCATCTGTACCGGCACCGGGTATTCGCCGTTGAAGCAGGCGAAGCAGTTGCTGCGCTCCGGCAGGCCGATTGCCTGCTTCAGCCCCGCGATGCTGAGGTAGCCGAGGCTGTCCGCGCCGATGTGCTGGCAAATCTGCGCCACGCTCATGTTTGCGGCGATTAGCTCGTCACTGCGGGCGGTGTCCACGCCCAGGTAGCAGGGGTTGACCATCTCCGGTGAGTGGATGCGCACGTGTACCTCTTTGGCCCCCGCCTGGCGCAATAGGGCGACCAGCGGTGGTGTAGTGGTGCCGCGCACGATGCTGTCATCCACCATCACCACCCGCTTGCCGCGCAGCACTTCGGGCAGCGGGTTGAACTTCAGCGCCACGCCCTGACTTCTCAGCCGCTGGTCGGGCTGGATGAAGGTGCGGCCAATGTAGCGGTTCTTGATTAGCCCCTCGGCGAAGGGCAGGCCTGCCTCCTGAGCGTAGCCAATCGCTGCCGGCCAGGCGGTGTCCGGCACAGGGATGACGACGTCGGCGTCGGCGGGGTGTTCGCGGGCCAACTGGCGGCCCATCTCGGTGCGCACGGTGTAGAGCGAGCGACCGTTAATCACGCTGTCGGGGCGGGCGAAATAGATGTACTCGAAGGAGCAGAGCGCCTTGCGCTCGCCGGTGGGGAACTGGGTGCGGTGTTCGCCCTCAGCATCAATGCAGACAATCTCGCCCGGCTCAAGCTCGCGCTCAATCTGCGCACCAACTGTCTGCAAGGCGCACGACTCGCTGGAGAAGGCCCAGCCGCCATTGTCGAAGCGGCCCATGCACAGCGGGCGCACGCCGAGCGGGTCGCGCACCGCATAGAGGGCGGTGGGGGTAAGTAGCACCAGCGCATAAGCGCCGGAGATGCGGCCCATTGCCGCGCGGATCTTCTCTGTCCAGGTGCGCCCTGGCATACTGACGATTAGCTTGGCAATGACCTCGCTGTCGGTGCTGCAATCGAAGTTGACGCCGCTAGCGCCGAGTTCCTCGCTGAGATAGGCGGCGTTGACTACGTTGCCATTGTGGGCAATCGCCAGCGGCCCGAGGTCGGAGTCGCTGACCACAATCGGCTGGGCGTTGGCCTTGACGCTGCTACCGCTGGTGCTATAGCGGGTGTGACCGATGGCAATGTGGCCGGACAGTTCGGCAAGGTCGGTTTCGTTGAAGGCGTGCGCCACCAGCCCCATGCTGGTGCGTACCCGCAGGCGCGGCTTGCCGTCGGCGGTGGCGATGCCCGCGCTCTCCTGGCCGCGATGTTGCAGCGCGTAGAGGCCAAAAAAAGTGACGCGAGCTACTTCATACTCGCGTCGGGGGTCGTAGATACCGAAGACACCGCACTCCTCGTGCAGCCTGTCTCGGTCATCGTTACGGTGGGAGTTGTAGAAGTTGTTCTGTTCGTTCACTAGTCTATCCTCCCATCTGGCTTTAAGATTGTAGATTGTAGATTGTAGATTGTAGTTTGCGGCTTGGTGGCAGGGCGTGATAAATCACGCCCCTACAACTACGTTCCCCTGTCTGGGGGTTCTTAATTTACAATCTACAATCTTAAATCTCACCAGGCGTGCCACCCCACGCCACCACCATCTCATCCCTGCCAACACTGAGCGTTGCGCCACTTATGCCACTACCACGCCCGCTTACCGTGCCGATTATCGTGAACGGCACATCGGCGGTAGCAGCGATCTCGTGCAAGCGGCGCATACCCTCAGCATCAAGTTCGCAGATTATCCGTGAGGGCCACTCGCCGAACAACGCAGCATCTTGGCGCAGACCCTCGCTAAAGCTAAAATTCAAATCAATGCCGTAGCCGCTGGCAAGGCACATCTCGGCCAGCGCAACAACGATACCGCCATCGCTAACGTCGTGGGCTGCCCTAATTATACCATATTCCGCCGCCTGAAGGTAGGCTTTTTGCACTTTTGCTTCTAGATCCGCGTCAAGCGGCGATGGGCGCCCATGTAGCGCGCCGAGCATCATGGTGGCGTACTCGTTGCCGCCCAGCCCGTCACCCTCCATTGGCCGCGTCGGGCCGAGCAGGGCGATAACATCACCCTCGTTACGCAGGGCGAGGCCGATTGCCTTGCCCGCATCTTCCAGCAGCCCGGCCATACCCACCACCGGCGTGGGGTAGACGGCAACGCCACTGGTCTCGTTGTAGAGGCTGACATTGCCGCCGATGACTGGAATGTTCAGGGCGCGACAGGCGTCGGCCAGGCCTCGCACGCACTGCTCGAATTGGTAGAAGATCTCAGGCCGCTCCGGGCTGCCGAAGTTGAGACAGTCGGTGAGCGCAAGGGGGGTTGCGCCCACCACCACAACGTTGCGGGCCGCCTCAGCCACGGCAAGCTGGCCGCCCCGATAAGGGTCGAGGTAGCAATAGGTAGCGTTGCAGTCGGTCTTGAAGGCAAGACCCTTGCGCGAACCCCAATCCTTCAGCCTAATCACCGCTGCGTCACCTTCGCCGGAGGTCAGCACCGTGTTGCTCATAATCGTCTTGTCGTACTGCTCGTAGATGGCCGCCTTGCTGGCGAGGTTGGGGCGGGCCAGCAATTGCAGCAGGGTGGCGGCATAATCGCTCGGCTCAGGGATGGCGGCGGCCACGTCGTAGGCCCACTCCTCATCCAGATAGGCGGGGCGATGGCTGACGCGGTGATAGATCGGCACCTCGTCGGTGAGGATGCGGGCCGGTATCACCGCCATCTCTTCGCCATTATCCAGCACCCGCACCAGCCCATCAGCGGTGGTTTCGCCGACGATGTCGCTGTGCAACTCCCAGTGGTCGAACACCGCCTTGACTCGATCCTCGTAGCCGCGCCGCACGAT
>QHBQ01000234.1 GCA_003243865.1 Candidatus Chloroheliales bacterium
CGCGAGTGGCGCAGGAGCTACATTCGGGCGCTAGACACTGCATACACCCGGCGTAATTACGTGCCCCTGATCAACCTGCTGGGACGGTCGGTAGAGGGCGGCCTGGACCGCTACCTCGAGGCGGTGGTTAAAACCCAAGCTAACGCCTACCAGCCGCTGGCAGAGCTAGCAAGAAGCAGCGGCTACAGCGTAGATTACCTCGGCTGGCTAGTGCGCCGCGGTAAGCTGGAGGCGACCAAGCGGGGCGGGCGATGGTACAGCACGCCCGCCGCATTGACAAGATATATCAAGGAGTCGACCAGGGCGCAATGAATTTGCGCTCCTACAGGCACGAAACCGATGTAGGGGCGTGATAAATCACGCCCAACCAGGGCGCAATGAATTTGCGCCCCTACAAGCACGAAACCGATGTAGGGGCGTGATTTATCACACCCAGAGTGCTTGCGCCAAATCGTCTTTGCCGTTATCATAGGGAGCAGACTGATGAGGAGGTTGCTACAACGATGTACCACCGCGACCGCTACGTGCCACCGGAGATCGACCCCTGGGTGCAGGCCAACGCCTTCCTGCGCGACACATATGTGCGCAACCCCGTGCCTTACTTCTATGAAGACCGTCAGCGGCTGCCCCAACCGTTGTGGCAGGGCCACGATAGCGCCATTCGCCTCTATTATTACGCCTGGGAGGTGGCGTTCGGCAACTTCATCCGCCCCAACCGCGAGAGCCGCTTCGTCGCCGACTTCGTGGAAACCGCCTTCAACAGCCACCTGTTCATGTGGGACAGTGCGTTCATCACCATCTTCTGCCAGTACGTGCATCGCCTCTTCCCCGCGATTCGCACCCTCGACAACTTCTACGCCAAGCAGCATCCCGATGGCTTCATCTGCCGCCAGATTATCGAGACCGATGGCACCGATGTCTACGCCGAGAACGACCCCGACGCCACCGGCCCCAACATCATGACCTGGGTAGAGTGGCTGCACTACCAGCGCTTCGGCGACAAGGAGCGGCTGCAAAAAATCTTCGCCCCGCTCTACGCCTACCACCTCTGGTATCGTCGCTATCGCGCCTGGCCGGATGGCACCTATTGGGCCACCGGCTGGGCCAGCGGGCTGGACAACTCGGCGCGGGTGCCAGACTCGGAACATTACCATCAATACTGGTCGTGGCTCGATGCCACCGCCCAGCAGGCGCTCGATGCCAAGATGCTGGCGAACATCGCTGAGCTATGCGGCCACCAGGCCGAGGCGGGCGAGTTGCGCGCGGAGTATGCTCGCTTGCACACACTGATCAATGAAAAGTTCTGGGACGAGGATAGTAGCTTCTACTACGACCGCCCGCCCGATGGCCCGCTGGGGCCGAACAAGGCGATCACCTCCTACTGGACGCTGCTCGCCGACCTGGTGCCGGAGCAGCGCATCGCACGGTTCGTCGCCCATCTCGAAGACCCATCCAGCTTTAAGCGGCTGCACCGCATCCCTTCTCTGGCCGCCGACGCCAGCGGTTACACTCCCGGCGGCGCCTATTGGCTGGGCGGGGTATGGGCGCCGACTAACTATATGGTGGTCAAGGGGTTGGTCGAGCATGGCTACCGCCAGCTTGCCCACGAGATTGCCCGCAACCATCTGGACAACATGGTGCAGATCTACCGCGATACCCAGACGGTGTGGGAGAACTACGCGCCCGACGCGCCGACGCGCGGCAACCTCAGCCGCCCCCGCTTCGTTGGCTGGTCGGGGTTGGGGCCGATAACGTTGCTGATCGAGAACATCATGGGCATCGAGGCCTGCGCCCTGGATAATGCTGTCACCTGGGACATTCGCCTACCTGAACCGCATGGCGTGGTCAACCTGCCGTTCGACGCTGACTGCGCCACCACCCTGCGCTGCTCGGCAGAGATTGACGGCAAGCGGGTCATCCACATCCAGGCCAACCGCCACTATCAGCTAACCTGCACTTATTACGACCGCCAATACCTGTTCGAGATCGCTCCTGGCGACCAGTTCTTCGAGCTACCCAACGGGCGGCAACTCAAGGGCAAGGCCGCCGAAGCCAAAACCCGCCTGCCCGAACCGGCAAAGCAATGATGAATAATGAGTGATGGAGAATGGCTCGTGTCTGCGTTGTCTTGACAGCCTGGGCAGCGCCTGTGTAAAATAGGCCCCGACGAGACAACCCCAGATGATAGGAGAGAGAGAGAGCAATGCCGCACAACTACCAGGAAAATATTGAAGAGCAGAATAATGGGCTATCCCGACGGGCGTTCCTGCATAAGTCCCTGGCACTCGGCGCGGCGGCAGCCGCAGCCGGGCTACTGGCTGCCTGTGGCGACAGCTCCACGGCGAACATCTCCGCACCGGGCAGCACCAACGTGGCGCAGAGCAACCCACCTACTGCCGCACCGCCGACCGCCACCGCCGCGCCGCCGACTGCCACCATTGTGCCGCCCACCGTCACCCCAGTGCCAGCCACGCCCACCCCAGCAATCAGCGCCGCCGATGCCACCGCAACCATTACCGAGCTGCATACCCGGCCCAACGTCACCGTGCTGTGTTATCATCGCATCCGCGAGTGGGACGCCGACTACAACGAGGGTACCAAAGAGGCGACCGTGCTGCCCAAGGATTTTGACGAGCAGATGGCCTACATCAAGAACCAAGGCTACCAGGTCGTCCTGCCTGATGATATGTACCGCTACTTCACCGATGCCAGCTTCGATATACCCGATAAGTCGGTGATGATCACGATTGACGATGGTTACGGCAGCGCCTGGACTAACGGCGTGCCGATCCTGGAGAAGTATGGTATCAAGGCAGCCTGGTTCCCGATGATGGTGGTGCTGGACAAGGAGAACTACTTCACTTCCGACAACCTGCGCTACCTCGACAAGAAGGGTCACGCAATTTGCAGCCACACCTACGACCACCAGAACCTGGCAACCCTGAAGAGCGACGAGGAGTTCAAGGTGCAGCTTGATGTTGCCAAGAAGAACCTGGAGATGCTGCTCGGCCACCCGGTCAAGCACTTCGCCTACCCCTGGGGTGGCTACAACGATCTGGCAATCCAGCACGTGCGCGCCGCTGGCTTCCTCAGCGCCTACGGTCTCGGCGACCCGCGTCACAACGACGATGACCTGCTCTTCACCATCCCCCGCGTGCAAGTCTACGGCGGCGATGACATGACCACCTTCTTGCAGAAGCTGGATCATTGGCTCAAGTAGAGTTAAAAGTTGAATGTTGAAAGTCTAAAGTGTAGGGGCGCACATCAGGTACGCTCCTACACTTTTCTGAAAGCGGATGCCGCTCCACTGCGCGATTGAAGCGACGGATGTGGGCCATTCTTCACCTCCAACTTTTAACTTTCAACTTTTAGCTACCGTGGCGTTAGACTTCTGTTAGATACAGGCGGCGGCAGGGCGGATTCCATTGACTGGGGCATTGAAGTGAGTATAATGGACAGCATGAAGGGCAGGGGGAGAGTAAGTGCAACGCAAGCCCTGTGCCGCGAAAAACGCTTCCATATAATAGTAGTTCTTTCAGAAAGGGGTAGTAAGATGGACGAGGCAACAACAAAGCTGGACCAGGCCAAGACCGAAGGCTGGCAGTACAAGGTTGTATACGTGGACTTCCGCGGGCGCATCTCAGTCGAGGGTCAGGAGACCCACGTCGGCCACGGCGACCGCAGCACCGCATT
>QHBQ01000338.1 GCA_003243865.1 Candidatus Chloroheliales bacterium
TATATTCTTTGACAGTGCGGCAGGCATCGGGTATAATAAAGGCGTATTGGGCTATCGTCTAACGGTAGGACGTTTGACTCTGGATCAAAAAGTTGGGGTTCGAATCCCTGTAGCCCAGCCACCCGCTTCGGCGGGCTATTGCTTATTCGGGTGTCGTCTAACGGTAGGACAGCAGCCTTTGGAGCTGTTTATCGGGGTTCGAATCCCTGCGCCCGAGCCGTTTGGTTCAGCCTAATCCCCCACCTTGTATCCTTCAATCACGAACGAGTACCGACCCGCAAAATGGCAACCACCATCTACACCATTGGGCATAGCAACATGGGCGCGGAGGCGCTGAACGCACTGCTGCGTCAGCACGCCGTCAGCCTGCTGGTAGACGTGCGCTCTGCACCCTACAGTCGGCTGTGGCCGCAGTTCAACCAGGCCACCTTGCGCGACAGTCTGGGCGGCGCGGGCATCGAGTACCTGTTCCTGGGCCGCGAACTGGGCGGGCGGCCCGATGATGATCGCTTGCGCAACCCGAACGGCACGCCCAACTATGATGCGATGGCCCGCACTCCGCTCTACCTGCAAGGGCTAGCGCAGTTGATCGAGGTGGCCGCAAGCCGACCAACCGCGATCCTGTGCAGCGAGTCCGACCCCCATCACTGCCACCGCTACAAGCTGGTCACACCTACGCTGGAGGCGAGGGGCATTCAGGTGCAGCACATCCTAAGTGACGGCAGCCTGCTGCAAGAGGCACAAGGTAAGCTGTTCTGATGCAAGCGCTCTACACCATTGGCTTTACCAAAAAGCCGTTGCGCAAGTTCCTCACCCTGCTGCGCGATGCCGGTGTAGACGCGGTGATTGATGTGCGGCGGCACAATTCGTCGCAACTGGCGGGCTATGCCAAGAAGGACGACCTCGCCTGCATCCTCGAACTGGCAGGCATCGGCTACCAACACGCGCTGATCTTTGCGCCCGATGAAGACCTGCTCGCCCAGTACAAGAGCAAGGCGATCAGCTGGGACGAGTACGAGCGGCAGTTCCAACAAGGGCTAGAGCAGGCCAACCCCATTGCTGAGGCAACCGCGCTGCTCGCACCATATCAGCGCCCCGCGCTACTCTGCGCCGAGGATGAAGCAAAGAAGTGCCATCGGCGCCTCGTTGCCGAGTGGCTAGCCTCAAAGCTGGGCAATGTCGAGATCGTGCATTTGCGCTAGTATCATAATCTACAATCTGCAATCTGCAATCTGCAATCTACAATCGCAACGGAGGGGAGCATGGTGACTGCTGCCAGGATGGAGAGCATCGTCATCCTCGCGGTGACGAAGATGCACGCGGGGATGTGTACCGCCGGGTTGACCCAGCGCGGTGAGTGGCTGCGCCCGGTGCGCGACTTCGGCAACGTCAGCCTGCGCGATGTGAGCTACCCCAATGGCAACCTGATGCGCTGCTTCGACATCGCCCAGATCCCGATTATCAAGCGCCGACCGGCCGGGCCGCACATCGAGGATGCGGTTGCCGACTTCAATCACTATCAGCCCCGCTTGGCTGCACAGATCGGCCCAGGCGAACGCGGCGCCTGGCTGCGAGCGCACGCCGAGGACGTGGTGACGGCAGCACGGCAAGTCTACCAGCAGCACGAACGCTCGCTTGCGCTGGTCAAGGTGAAGGAAGTGAGCGCCACGATGAAGATCGACTCCTATAGTAGCAAGCTGGAGATGAAGGTCTGGGCCGAGGAACTGGGCCTGCCCCGCCCCGTTCCCTGCACTGACGTACACTGGCGGGCGCTGGGCCGCAAGCTGCTGCCTAACGGTGGGCTGAAGAACATGGAGTGGCCCGAACTGAGCGCCCTACTCGGCTGCGACGAAGTCTACCTCAGCCTGGGCCTCGCCCGCCAGTTCGAAGGCGAATACTGGCCGCTGGTGGTCGGCGTTCACACCGTTCCCGCCTTCGATGTGGATATTGATATTAGGAATCTCTAGGGTTATGTACCTTAACCCTCAGTCCAGCCGCAGCAACGCTCGCCGCACCATGTTCACCGCGCCCATCGCCCCCAGCCGCTTGACCTCGATGCGAGGGTAGCGATAGAACTGCTCAATGGTGCGCACCTGGCCGCCAAAGTCAATGCCGAGGAAGACGGTGCCAGCCGGTTTGCCCTCCTGCTCGTCGGGGCCAGCCACGCCGGTCGTGCCGAGACCGATGTCCGCGCTGGTGCGTTGCCGCGCCGCCGTTGCCATCGCCGCCGCGCACTGGGCGCTAATCACTCCATGCTGCGCGATAATCTCCGCATGCACACCCATCTGCTCCTTCAGTTCGTTCTGGTAGGCCACGATGCCGCCCTGAAACCACTTGCTGCTGCCCACCACGTTGGTCAGGTTGTGGGCAATCAGCCCGCCAGTGAAGCTCTCCATCGTTCCCAGGGTCAGATGATGTTCCAGCAGCAGTTTGCCAACCGCCCACTCCAGCGTCTCATCGTTGTAGCCGTAGATGTAGGGGCCGAGCGCCTCGCGCACCTTGTCGGCAAGTTCGTTGACCATTGCCTCCGCCTCGGCGTGGGTGGCGGCTTTGGCGGTGGCCCGCAGATGGACGCCATCCGGCTTGGCATAGGGGGCAAGCGTCGGGTTGCTCCCTTCCATCAGGTGGCGCACCATCTCCTCCGCCGCCGACTCGCCGATGCCCACCGTCTTGATCGTTAGCGAGTAGATCAGCCCGCTGCCCAGTTTCGCCAGTTCCGGCTCCGCCTGCTCCTGCCACATCTGCTTCATCTCGAACGGCACGCCCGGCATGGATACAATGATGCGCCCCGCGAACGCACCCTCATTTGGCTGCACCCACCAGCCCGGCGCGCTGCCGATCGGGTTGGGCAGGATGTGGGCGGAAGGAATTAGCGTCGCCTGCTTGACGTTCGAGGCTGGCATCGGCACGCCGCGCCGCTCGAAGCGGTCACGCAACTGCTGCTCAAGCTCTGGCTGCACCACCATCTGCTCGCCCATCACTGACGCAATTGCCTCGCGGGTCAGGTCGTCACCGGTCGGGCCAAGGCCGCCAGTGCTGATCACCAGGTCGGCGCGAGCGAGAGCGCGGGCAATTGTTTCGCTGATGCGTCCCAGGTTGTCGCCCACTTGCGAGATATAGTACAGGTCAATGCCCAGGTCGGCCAACCGTCGCGCTAGCCAGCTTGCATTGGTGTCGGTAATGTCGCCGAGCATCAGTTCGGTACCGATCGAGAGGATCTCTGCTTTCATGTTTGCTCCTTGTTCATTGCGTCACCAGGGCGGGCCACCGCCCGCCCCTACATCCGCTTACCCACTGGTCATAGCTGCTAGCTCACCTTCGTAGCGAGTGAATCGTTTGCCGCAGGCCACTCAGCAGCCAGTAACATAGCCAAGCCACGCTGACCCAGAGTACAACATCGGCAATGAGGGCAAGCAAGTTCCAATCGTAGGTATGCACCGCCTGCTCGTAGCAGCCCGCCTTGTGGTCAATCATCATCACAAACGGAAAGCCGTGCTGCCTGAAGGAGTCTACCGGCTCAGTAATGCCGAGGTCTGGTCGAGGTGAGCAGGCGGGAAGGGTGTAGAGCAACTCGCCCGCGATGTAGCACAGCGCCAGCAGCGGCAGGGCAATCGCCAGCGTATAAGCAACCGCATGAGTCAATCTGCGCCCAGGTGGGGTAGCTTTGCGGGTGGCTTCGCTCATGGGTGAATTATACTACAACCGAGGAGCAGATAGTCAGCCTACGTTCATCTTTAATCTTTAATCCTCCGCTGGGCTTGACCTGCGCTGCAGACAGGAGTAGAATAGACACAGTTTGCATCGGTTGCTGGCCCATATATTGCGGTAACGGGGTTCGATGGGAAGGGGAGAGCAGTTTTGGTCAAACTCATCATCCAGATACCATGCTATAACGAGGAGCAGAGCCTGCCCGCGGTGATCCACGACCTGCCCAAGAGTATCCCTGGCGTGGATGTGATCGAAACGCTGGTGATTGACGACGGCAGCACCGACCATACCGTCGAGGTGGCCCAGCAGTTGGGGGTCAACCACATCGTCCGTCACGTTGGCAACAAGGGGCTGGCCGCTGCTTTCCAGACCGGGCTGAACGCCTGCCTGCATCATGGCGCGGATATTATCGTCAACACCGATGGCGACAACCAGTATCCTGGCGAGCAGATCCCCGCCCTGATCCAGCCGATTCTGGCGCGGCAGGCCGACATGGTCATCGGCGACCGCCAGGTGCAGAACGTCGAACACTTCAGCGGGCTGAAGAAGCGATTGCAGGGCTTCGGTAGCTGGGTAGTCAGGCGCGTGTCGGGAACGAAAGTGCCGGATGCGGTCAGCGGCTTCCGCGCCTTCAGCCGCGAGGCGGCGCTGCAACTGAACGTCATCACCAACTTCACCTACACCACCGAGACCATCAT